>JAPYUD010000020.1:0-18843 GCA_029936215.1 Pirellulaceae bacterium
GATGATCGAGAAGGAGATCAGCAAGCAGGAGATGGCCGCGCTGGTGGGCCGTGGCCGGGGGCGGCGGCTGCATCCGGCAAAGGAGCTGGAGCGACTGGGGTATCCTTCCGACCCGGCACGCTACGGCGCCGACACCATGCTGGTTCCCGATGACCAGCAGCCGGTCCTCGAGGTACGGGGTCTGAAAGTCCATTTCCCGATTCGCAAGGGCCTCTTCTCCAAGGTCCAGAATTACGTCCGCGCGGTCGATGGAATCGACTTTGAGGTCTACCGCGGCCAGACCCTGGGGCTGGTGGGTGAATCCGGCTGTGGCAAGACAACCACCGGCCGGGCAATCCTGCGGCTGGTCCATGCTACCGAGGGAGAGGTGTTCTACCAGGGCCAGTCCATGTTTGAACTCCGGGGAGAGGAGTTGAGAAATGTTCGACGCCAGGTCCAGATCATCTTCCAGGATCCCTACGCGTCACTGAATCCACGCATGACTGTCGAGTCGATGCTGACCGAGGCAATGAAGGTCCACCGCCTGGGTAACTCGCGACTGGAACGGCGACAGCGAGCCGCCCGGTTGCTGGAAGAGGTGGGGCTGGAAATGGAACACCTGGGCCGCTATCCCCACGAGTTCTCCGGCGGCCAGCGGCAACGAATCTGCATTGCCCGGGCGCTAGCGGTAGAACCATCATTTATTATCTGTGACGAGTCAGTTTCGGCGCTGGATGTCTCGGTCCAGGCCCAGGTGCTGAACCTGCTCAAAGATCTCCAGGAAACCCGGGGCCTGACCTATATCTTCATCAGCCATGACCTGAGCGTGGTCAAGTTCATGTCCGACATGATGGCTGTCATGAACGACGGCCTGTTTGTCGAATTTGGGCCCTCTGATTCGATCTACGAGAATCCGAGGGAGGAGTACACACAGCGGCTGATCAGTGCAACGCCGAAAGATACGGTGGAGAGCATTCGACAGCGTGTTGCGGAACGAGAGAAAACCCGCAGCAATTCCTGACCTCTAGGCGGCTGCCTGCCGCGCGTCGACAGGGGGCATCACCCCTGTTGTCTTTTGGCATCATCAGGATTTCCAGAGGGCGTGAGAAACCCTGAAAAAGTAGGTTTTCTTCTCTGCTGACCCACTGGCGCACGGTTTGCGACTGTACGGGATGGACGTTTCTTTTCCATCCTTTTTCCGACGACTGCGCGGCTTCTCATGAACGCTCTCGATCTTGCCTGCCTGGGTCACACGCTGGTACACGGCGCCAGCTTCCTGACTCTCGATCCCTGCCTTCCCAACAAGGCTGCACTGTCTGTCCACCTGAACGCCAGTCGCCGCCGCATGGACTTTTGGTCGCGTCGCTTCCAGTCGATTGGCCGAGCTCCCGCCTGGCGATTGAGCCCGGCAATTGTCCAGGAAATGTTGGTCAGCGAAATCCTGGTTCGGGTCAATGCAGCGATTGCTCGAATCGGCCTTCCCGCCAGCTCACCCTTGTTCGAGCATCTCCACTCCGGACATGCCATGCTGCGCCACCAGGTTCAGCAGTTGTTGCGCGACAATCACCTCTGGCTCAACCAGTTTGACATGACTGCCGAGCGGTGCTGTCGCTGGACAGACCTCTTGCTGGGCCAGCTACACCCACTTGCCGATGTTCGTGATCTTGGATTCGACCCCAGCAGGGTCAGTGACTATGCCAGTGATGGGGCTCTCGATCCACTCGCGGCATCCCTGATGCGAGATTCCATGCTGCAAAGCCTGCAGGTTTCAGAAAACCTGGAAACTGGATGCGAGTCTCTCAATGAGGAGATTGCCTGCAGCACCGTCTCCTGCTTGCCTGCTCAAATGGTATTCGCCAGCGAGGAACTCGAGCAGCTCTGGAAGCATCCAATCCAGGTCAGCATGACAGCTGCTGACCGGTCCCCTCACTACCACCACGGGCAGAACTAGGTGAGCGAAAACCTTACTGGCCGCTTTTGACAAAGACCACGGGCGGGATCCTTGTTTTGCCCTCGAGGATAACCGAGTCATCCAGGTTGCGGCCCAGTTCCTTTCGTCCACGTTCGCTCAGGTAGAACGGGTCGTTCATCACGGTCTGGGCATTCCGCAGAAAGCGGACACTGCCATCCTCGAAAAGAACGTTCTGGCCAAGCCCTGCATGGTTGGTGCTTACCCGCTGGGTGCCCGTGGGGCCGGCAACATCTGCCACGACGGGAAAATAACTTCGCTGCAGGTTGCGATGAGGATGGTAGCTGTTGTCCCGCTCATATCCCGGGTTGTAGCCGTAATCGCCGTAGAGTTGCCGTTGCGATTCATCCAGTTCCAGTCTGGCAGAATCGGCCACCATCTGTTCGGTCAACGGTTCCACTGAAACCCAGGTCGTATCATTCTGTACGGCGGGACAGTAAACCATCTGCCGACCATCCAGATAACCGCTACTTACGAGGATCGGTGCATAGGCACCGGCGACAGACATCCTTCCCTCGCTGGGGATTACCGGGAAGTAACCATGGTTCAGATCACTGTACTGCCGGATGGCAACACCGATCTGCCGGAGGTTATCCTGGCAGGAACGCAGCTCGGCCATGTGGCGGCTGTTCAGGACCGCAGGAAAAAGTAGCAAGGCCAGGACCAGGACCAGGCCGGAAGCAAAAACCGTGTCCATGATCGACCAGCGATTGCGATCACTCCAGTTTCCGCCACGGGAGGAAAAGACCCGTTCTCGCAGTGTCGCTGGCTCGGCATTCTCGGCCACAAGCTCGCAGGTACGATCTGACAGCCCGGCCGGGGGCTCAACGTGCCGGCAGGATTCAAGAGGCTGGAGACGAAACACGAGAACTTCCAGCTGCTGCCGCAACCGGGGGTCATCCTGCAACGCCTCTTCTATGTCCTGCTGTTCTGCCATTTCCAGGGCGCCGAGCAGGTATCCAACAAGGTCGTACTTCATATGACTTTTCTATCTTCTTTCCTGTTTAGACTTCCGGGCTATCCCACGTTTCGTACAGCTTGATAATTGCAGCATGCAAACGGCTCTTCACGGTACCCACGGGGATATCAAGAATCTCGGCAGCCTCGCGGTATTTCATCCCCTGGTAATAGACCAGGTGGACAACGCTGCGCATCGATTCACTTAACCCGTCCAGTGCGTCCTGGACCCACTGCCCTCGTTCCAGCTGGCTTACATTTTCCAGCGGATCTCTTTCGTCTCCTTCCAGCAAATCAACCAGTGCTCCAATATCGACGTTGTCCGCAGAGACCGGCCGGTCAAGGCTGACCATCCGGTGCCGCTTGTTACGACGCTGGGCATCAATCGCCTGGTTCGTAGCAACGGTGTAAAGCCATGGCCGGAACCGGCGATTTGCATCAAAACGATCGCACTTCAAATGCACCTGCAGGAAGGTGGCCTGGAAAACATCTTCTGCCATCTCGGCACTTCCCAGGTATCGCCGCAAGTAACTGTAAAGCTCTCGCTCGTAACGCCGCACCAGCAGCGCAAACACCTCCCGGTCCCCGTCGGTCCGGTATTCGACCACGAGTTCTTCGTCTGTCAGCTGTGCCCCTGATTCGGGGTCCTTTCGGGGAGTCTTAGCCATCATTGTCACCTTAACTTACGTGCCGGAAGGAAAAAAGTTCGATTCCCAGGCTTCACGGGCTGCCAATAATTTGACGCCGGAAAACCGTCACAGATTCCCCAATTCTTCCCCAATCAGGTAAAACGAGGAATCGACCGGATGAAGACAAAGCCCGGTTTACGTGACACGAACAGCCGTTATGCTGCCGGTAACATCCCCTGGCCGGCGGAGCGGCCGGTATTTCGCCATTACAGGAACTGTTCCCAGCCATGCCTCTTGAGCGAGTACTTGAGCCCGAGGTGATGGAAAGTCACCAGGAGGCGGTCGATTACGACGCAATGGACCACTCCGAGGTTAACCGGGTCTTCGTAGATGACCTGCTGGCCAGCGGAGAGACGGGCCAGGACATTCTTGATCTTGGCACCGGAACGGCCCAGATCCCGGTGGTCCTCTGCCAGCGACTGGAAAACTGTCGCGTGATGGCGGTCGACCTGGCCGTCCAGATGCTCGACCTGGCCGTCTACAATGTCGAAGCAGCCGGGCTAATCAACCAGATCCAGCTGGCCCATGTGGACGCCAAGCAGATGCCATTTGAGGACAACATGTTTGACACGGTGATCTCAAACAGCATTGTCCACCACATTCCGGATCCCTACGATGTGCTGAAAGAGACCGTCCGGGTACTCAAGCCAGGTGGGCGGTTTTTCTTCCGCGACCTGTTGAGACCGGACACGGACGAGCGGGTAGGAGAGCTGGTAAAAACCTATGTCGGCGAGGAGAACGAGCACCAGCAGAAGATGTTCGATGATTCCCTGAGGGCAGCATTGAGCCTGGAAGAAATACGCCAGCTTATTGAGCAACTGGGCTTTGACCCATCACAGGTAACAGAAACCAGTGACCGACACTGGACCTGGAACGCCCTCATGGATCCCGCCACAAACGAATAGCACAAGGAGAGACCTGCCTGTGCAGCAGTACCTGGACCTGATGCAGCGAATTCTCGACGAGGGGGCCGAGAAACAGGACCGTACCGGTACCGGTACGCTGAGTGTTTTCGGTCACCAGATGCGGTTCGATCTTTCAGCCGGTTTTCCGCTGCTGACCACCAAGAAACTTCACCTCCGCTCCATCATCCACGAGCTACTCTGGTTTCTCAAGGGAGATACCAACGTTGCCTACCTGAACGAGAACAAGGTCACGATCTGGGATGACTGGGCCGACGAGGAGGGAAACCTGGGTCCGGTGTACGGTGCCCAGTGGCGCAGTTGGCCAGCGCTGGACGGGACAAGCGTGGACCAGGTCGCCGGGGTGATCGACTTGATTCGCCAGAACCCTGACTCCCGGCGGATGATTGTAAGTGCCTGGAACGTCGGTCAAATCGACGAGATGGCCCTCCCGCCGTGTCACCTGCTTTTCCAGTTTTATGTTGCCGACGGCACCCTCTCCTGCCAGCTTTACCAGCGCAGTGCCGATGTCTTCCTGGGTGTCCCCTTCAACATCGCTTCGTACTCACTCTTGCTGCTGATGGTTGCCCAGGTAACAGGCCTGCGGCCCGGTGAGTTCATCCACACACTGGGTGACGCCCACCTTTACTGTAACCACATCGACCAGGCTCGGCTCCAGTTGGCCCGTGCGCCACGTGACCTTCCCTCGATGACACTCACCCCGGAGATCACGCGGCTGGAGGATTTTAAGTTCGAGGATTTTACCCTCTCAGACTACAATCCGGATCCACATATTGCAGCTCCCATCGCGATCTAGGCGAGAGGGCGGGACAAGGTCATGAAGCTCTCCTTGATCGTTGCCATTTCCAACAACGGCGTGATTGGCTACCAGGGCCAGCTTCCCTGGCACCTCTCTGCAGACCTGCAGCGGTTCAAGCGAATCACGATGGGACATCACATCATCATGGGCCGTACAACCTACGAGTCCATCGATCGCTTGCTTCCTGGCCGGACCACGGTCATTCTCAGCCGCCAGCCAGACTACACGATCCCCGGGGCACTGGTGGCCGGCGATCTGGAGCAGGCCTGTGCTCTTGCCAATGGCGACGACGAGGTATTCATCATCGGCGGTAGCTCGGTGTACAAGTCAGCCCTGGGAATCGTGGACCGGATCTACCTCACCCGGGTGCTCGCCGACGTGGAAGGGGACACCTTTTTCCCTCCACTGGACCTTTCCAGCTGGCAGCGGGTCGAGTCAGAAGATCATCCTGCAGACGATCGCAATGACCACGACTATCTTTTCGAGGTGTACGATCGGGAGCCTGCCTGATCCGGGCCTTCATGCCCGGTCAAAGGGAAAGGCAATCACCTGCTGGATATCAGTCGCGCCGCTCGCCACCATGGCCAACCGGTCCATCCCAAGGGCCACGCCACAGCAGTCTGCAATCCCGCTTTCCATCGCCTCCAGCAAGTGGCTCTCGACTGGCAGTTCCGCGCGGCCATCCTGGACCCGCAGCCGGTTTATTTTCTCGCTCCGCTGCCTCAACTCGGCAACATCCAGCAGCTCGTGGTAACCGTTCGCCAGCTCCACGCCATTCACGTACAGCTCGAATCGTTCTGCCACCGGTGGATCGTCCTGCCGGACAACGGCCAGCGCTGCCTGGCTGGCTGGGTAATCGTGGATAATCGTTGGCTGATCCGCGAGCCAGGGCTCGATGAATTCTGCCAGCAGCAGGTTAAGCCAGCCATCCCGATCCATCGCCCGCCAGCTGTCGGGCGGTTGAAATTCAAGGGACGCAATCAGCTTCAGCATCGCAGACGAGGATCCTGTAAGCGGGTCGAAATCAAGACATTCCTGGAAAGCCTGTCGGTAAGTCATTTGCCGGGCCGGCTTGACACCCAGCAGCTGCTGGCTGAATTCGTCGAGCAGGCTGATTGCCTGCTGCATGGAATCGCCGCACCGGTACCACTCCAGGATCGTGAACTCCGGGTTGTGAAGACGGCCCCGTTCATCATCTCGAAACGCCCGGGTCAGCTGGTAGATTGCCGTGGCACCACCTGCCAGCAATCGCTTCATGGCAAACTCGGGAGATGTCTGCAGCCACATCCTCCGGCCCGCGATCGTCACCGGCACTGGCTCGATATAGCGGTCCACGACCGTATCGCGTGAGGCAAGCGGCGTTTCCACCTCGAGGAACCCTCGCTGGTCAAAAAATTCTCGTGTCCTGCGAAGCAGCTCCGCACGCTGCCGCAGTGCCTCCAGGTTCGCGGTCGCCTGGAAGGAGGGTTCAGGAGTGTCCTCGGCCAGTGGCAGGATTTCTTCCTGGCTTTCTTCCGAACTCAAGTGAAAAGAGAAAGAAAGGTCACCGATCCGTAACTCGTCACCCTCGCTAAGGATCACCAGTTCGCGAACCCTTTGATTGTTCAGAAAGGTGCCATTGCGGCTGTCGTGATCTTCCACGCTACAACGATGTCCGTGCAGGTGGAGTGTCGCATGGTGACGACTGACCGATTCGGCATCGAGCAGGAGCTGGCAGTCCGGGGCCCGGCCAATCCGTACATGTCCCTCGGTGAGCGAGTGAGCACGACCCGCATCCATCCCGTTAATCGCCAGCAGGTAAGGCATGATGGCACCTGATTACTTGGTGCGCGCCCGTTCCACGTAGTCCCCGGTACGCGTGTCAATCCGAATGACATTGCCGATTTCAATGAACGCTGGGCAGAGAAATTCCGCCCCGCTCTCCACCTTGACAGGCTTGGTCACATTGGTCGCCGTGTCCCCCTTGGCACCTGGTTCACAATACGTCACCGTCAGCTCGACATGATTCGGAAGGGTCATGGTGATCGGGCTGTCGTTATAGATAACCATCGAGCACTTCAAACCCTCGATCAGGTATCTCCAGTTATCGTCTACCTGTTCTGCAGACAGCTCGTACTGGTCGTATGTCTTCTCGTTCATGAAAACAAAGGTGTCGCCCTGGCGGTAGATATACTGGACATCCAGGTCTTCAACATCTGCCGATTCCAGTGATTCACCACCCTTGTACGTACGATCGAGCACGGTATTCCGGATCAGGTTGCGGAGTTTGCACTTGTAAAATGCGTTCCCCTTGCCTGGCTTGACGAAATTCATCTCGAACATCAAGTAGGGCTCGCCATCAATCTGGACTTTCAGGCCCTTGCGGAAATCATTTGTCTTGTAGGTCGCCACGGTAAATCATCTTTCCTCGTGATAGACGAAACGTGTTGCAATAGCCAAACTGGCCTGACGTCGGACCCGGGTTCTTGCCATCAACCGACAAATTGCCATCCTTACATGGGAGGGACAGTCTCGAGTCGACCTCTGCAAATGTACCACCTGTTGTCCAGCCAAGAAAGCCACGCAAAAGCCATGCTGACCAGTCACCAGACGCACGTTACCTGTTCGTCAGCCACCTCGCTGCCGCTCACCTGGCAGCAGCAGTTGCAACAGGCAATTCGAGATCCAGCTGAATTGTGTCGGCAGCTTGACCTGCCCGACGCGCTCGTTCCTTCGGCCAGGGAAGCAGGGCAGGATTTTCCTCTCTTCGCTCCTCGTCCCTTCGTCTCGCGAATCGAGCATGGCAATCCCGCAGACCCCCTGCTTCGACAACTTCTCCCGATCTCCGAGGAACTTTCCATCACCCCGGGATTCACTGCCGACCCGCTTTCCGAACAGGGCATACATTCCGTTCCCGGACTCCTGCAGAAATATCATGGCCGCGCACTGCTGGTCACAACAGGGGCCTGCGCAATCCACTGTCGTTACTGCTTCCGCCGGGAGTATCCCTACCATGAATCACCGGCAGCGGCCCGGCTCTGGCAACCTGCAATTGACCAGCTGGCTGCAGATCCACAGATCGAGGAGGTGATTCTCAGCGGTGGAGATCCTCTCACCCTGGTCGACTCCCAGCTCTCGGAGCTTGTCGAACGGCTGCAGGCAATACCTCATCTGAAACTGCTCCGCATCCACACCCGGCTGCCAATCATGATCCCAGGCCGGATCTGCGATTCGCTCCTGGACTGGCTCACTGCGACACGATTGCAGCCGATCATGGTCATTCACGCCAATCATGCGAATGAGCTGGACGGGGAAGTGGCTGAATCGCTGGAGCGGCTTTCCAGGGCTGGCATCCTGCTGCTAAACCAGTCAGTCCTGCTCTCCGGAGTCAACGACGATGCAGGGGCACTGGCAAACCTCTCACGCCGGTTGGTCGAGCTGAGAGTACAGCCTTACTATCTCCATCAGCTGGACCGGGTACAGGGTGCAGCCCATTTCGAGGTGCCTGTCGAGCGGGGACAGCAGATCCTCAGGCAGCTCAGCTCGATGCTTCCCGGTTATGCCCTGCCCCGCTATGTCCAGGAGCTGCCCGGGCAGCCTGCAAAAACGCCGATCCCGGTACTGGTGCCATGAAGCGATATAGCTGGATAACCGATATTCACCTGGACCAGATGCATCCGGAAACCCTCGACAGGTTGATCCAGCTACTCCTGGATGACGAGCCGGATAGCATCTGGATTGGTGGGGATATAAGCCAGGCGGACAGCCTGCTTGAAAAACTCGGGCAACTTGATGATCGGCTCCAGCGGCCGATCCAGTTCGTGCTGGGAAACCATGATTTCTACCGCGGTTCCATTCCCTCGGTTCGTGCCGAGGTGGCAGGATTCTGCGAGAAGCATGACCGCCTGACATACCTCTCGGAGTCGTCCTGGTTAAAACTCGGCAATGGGGTGGGACTGGTTGGCCATGATGGCTGGGCAGACGGCCGCATCGGGGATTATGCGGGTTCGACGGTGATGATGAACGATTACCACCTGATCGAGGAACTGGCTGGGCTGGGGACGATTGAACGGTTACCGGTTCTTCAGCGACTTGGAGATGAAGCCGCAGCCCACGTGGGCCAGCAGCTTGCAGCAGCCCTGGAGGAATGCAATCACGTCTACCTGCTGACCCATGTCCCCCCGCTCAGAGCGGCCTGCTGGTACAACGAGGAAGCAGCGGACGACGAGTGGGCCCCTCATTTCACCTGTAAGGCAATGGGAGACATGATCCTGGAGACCATGAAGACACATGCTGACAGGCAACTCACCGTGCTCTGCGGGCACACGCACAGCGCGGGCGTCTGTCATCCCCTGCCAAACCTGGCAATTCACACGGCAGGCGCAGAGTACAACCAGGCGGACATCGCCGGGCGGTTCCAGGTCGACTGAATCACCGGTTCACCTGGGCGTGGATAGCTCGCATGATGATCTCCTCCAGCTCAGGGGCCCAGTGGGCTGGCAGGCCATAATAGACCATGCTGCTTCCCCCCTCGTACCCACCCTCGGTCAGCACGCGGCGCGAGGGAATATAAGCCATCACATCATTGCTGTACCCGGCGACCCACGTGCTTCGTCCGCCAAGTTCCAGCTTTGCCCGCAGTGCATAATCAATAACCACCTCACCACCCAGCACCACCCACTGGACGGTGTCACCCAGTTTCCAGGTGGCTACCGGGTACGGATAGGTTTGCGAGAGCGGAACACCACTTTCGATCTGTTCCAGCAACATCCGGGCTCGGGCAACTTCATACCGGTTTGAGGATTCCGTCGCCGCCACCAGGTCCTCCTTGCCAGGCAACTTGGCCAGCGGCAGGTCCACTTCATCGTAATGGGTTGCCAGTGTTCCACCGATCGGTTTCATCGCCCCGTTGACCACCTCGTTGACAGCCGCTGCCAGCTGGGTTTAATACTGATGGGCGAGTTCAAGCGTGCGACGAGGAAGCGGATTCTGGTCAGCACCACAGCCTGCCCAGAACATGGCATTCACCCCCGGCTGCAGTCTCTCCAGCTCGGCCTGGGCAAATCCGGGATAATCTCCCGACCACTGGTAAAAACTAAGCACGGTGGCGTGGCAGGCATAACCAAACAAGACCGTCTTCAATTCTCCCTCGGGGCTGCGGACGGCAAGTACCGGTACATCATGGTCGGAGGGTCCAACCAGCTGGCCTGCGAGCCGCAACCCAGGAACATTTGCCTCACGATTGGTTCGGCGGTTCACCGCTACCGTCGAGTGACCACTCCCCCAGCTCAGCAGGCTCGGTCTCATCGCCTCGATCGCCTCACCGGCAACCTGTCTGATGTTGGCTACCGGCGTCTCGGTATAGCTATCCAGGGCAGCCTGCTGGTTCTTGTCCACTTGCAGGTAATGCAGTGGTGCCAGGTTTCGACCAACCGAGGGTCCGGTATGCGTGTGGGATGTGCAGATGGCGACCTGGCGGCGCTGGAGGTCATGGCTCTCACGCAGGTGGCCACAGATTATTTCTGCCGTTCCGCGGTCAATGCCGACAAGATCAAGCGTAATAATCAGGCCGCGGTTTCCCAGTGGATCTCGAATGGCAAGGGCCTTGGCCCAGAGGTCTGTGAGTTTCCCTTCCGCCGGGTGATCACGACTGCCATAACCCGACATCCAGATCAGTTTGTCAGGAGTAATCTTGATACGAGCCGAGCCGGCCTGCCACGGCTCCTGTTGGGCAAAAGCTGGGGACGAGAGAAGTAGCACAAGCAGGCAGAGGATTCCAGCCAGGATTTCTTGTCTTGTTTTCATATCTTGTTCGCTCGCAATTCCTTAAGGGAATAATGAGTATCTCGCCACTGGATACCGCCTCGCCAGTAGGTGAGGAAAGTATTACGAATGAGTATATAGATGCACAACAGGACCGTCAGCGGCAGACAGATTGCTGACAGGGCTCCCACTCCCACCTTGCGGGCCCAGATCATGTTCAGTCCGATCATCAACAGAATCACCGCCAGGTAGATCCAGCCTGCCACGCCGGGAACCACCACGACTGCCACGAAAGGCCAGAGGAAAAATCCCACCAGCCCCAACAGTACGCCAGCCAGAATACTCAATCGATATTCGACACCGGCAACGATATTCTTTTCCAGGCCACGCACCAGTTCCCCAACAGATGAATACCACTCTACTGAAATGGCTCCAGCAGCATTGATCATCTCCAGTCGATGCCCGGCCTTTTTCATCAGTTTACCCAGTTGCACATCGTCGTCCGGCCTCATCCGAATAGGCTCATGCATGCCGGCTTCCCGGTAAGCCTTCGCCGAGACAAGGTTAAATGCGCCGACGCCAACATAAGCCTGGCTGTCGGGGTCAGGTGCTTTCCAGGGCTTAAAATAACTCACAAAGGCACTGGCAAACATTCCGACAAAGGACTCCAGCAGCAGCGACGGCATGGTGATCGAGGGGAGCGCAGCGAGCATCCCGAGTTGCTCTTGGTCTGCATGGGCCACGGCCCGCTGCAGGGAATCAGGCTGAAAGACAACATCCGCGTCTGTAAACAGGATGTATTCTCCAGCGGCGATGTTCGCTCCCTGTTGCAGCGCGTGGTTCTTTCCCAGCCAGTTTTCCGGAAGTTCCTCGAGGTGCAGAACCTGCAGGCTGGGATGATCCAGCGAGATCCTCTCCAGGATGCTCCCGGTTGCATCCGTCGAACGGTCGTTTACGACAATCACCTCTAGCGGTGAATATTCCAGTGCCAGCAGGGACCTCAGCGCCTCTTCAATATCTCGTTCCTCGTTCCGGGCGGCCACGACGATCGAGAGTGACGGCAACGGGCCAGCGACCGCGGGAAGTTCTTCCAGGTAACGTATTCGCCGCATCCCCAGTTCCAGGTGGAGATGAAAGATGCAGATTGCCAGCAGGTGAATAGCCGCTGCCCAGACAAGGACCAGGCTGATTCCACTGGAAAGATCGGCTGTGGCACCCAGGACTGTCATCACTTGAGCCCCAGCACGCGGCGAGCATTTTCTCGGTGAATCTTGGCAGCCACCTCGGCCGGCAAGCTAAGCTTCTGTTCAAAAAGCTCGAACTGCGGTATCTCCTGCTGTGGCGCAAGGTAGTCCGTTCCGAACATGATCCGGTCCTGCCTTCGTACGAGGAACTTGTGGCCAAAATCCAGGTCCCGGCTGATCGAGTTGGCCCCGCTCCCTGCTGACAGGTCACCGTAGATGTTATCGTACTTTTCCATCAACCGATCGATCGCCCCACCCGGAGCGGTCGGGCCCTTGGGGTATCCTCCCAGGCCGCCCTGCGTCACATCACCGGAAATTGACGCCCACCAGCCTGGCCCGTGGCCAATGAAAATGCAGCCCGGGTGTTGCCGGATCGCATTCTCCAGCCCGGGAAGGCCAGGCTTGTCTGTGTTTCGCTGGTTATCAAGATGGAACAGGAGGGGCAACTTGACTTCAGCACATGCAGCGTAAATGGCCATGTTCCGTGGATCATCCACCGCCACGCCTGGCTTGTGTTCGCCAAAACCTCGAGCCCCCGCGTCCTGGTATCGCTTGAGCATCTCTGCCAGTCCCTTCACACCCCCCCGGTAGGATGTCCTCGGATCAACACTGCAAAAGGGGATCAGTCGATCCCGGTGCTCGCTTGTCTCGGTCAACACGAAATCGCTGGTCAGCGGATAACTGGACGATTCGGGGGAAACCAGCGGAAGGACCACTGCCTGCTCGATCCCGGTGGAGTCCATCCAGCGAAGCATCACCTCGGCCGAAAGGTACTCGGTGCTGTTCCATGTCTGCCCGAGGTGCGTGTGCATGTCGACATAGCGGTTGGATTTCTTGTCCGCTGCCCCGGTCATGCTCGTGGCTGCCAGCAGGGAACCGGTCCCCAGCCCAGCCTGCTTGCAGAATTCACGCCGCGTTGTTTTCGTTTCCTGCCTGGTCATGCTTGTTCTCCCGGTGACAAGAGCTTGTTTTATCCGCCGGCAATTCCATTATCTTGCCTCCCCACAGGGCGCAAGACAACGGGGCTGCTGCGCCATGGGAAAGTTCATGGTACGATGGTGGCCTCACGAGGACTGGGATCCGCTGATGGAATAAGGACCTGGCAGATGGCCACCGTCATCAATGATGTCATCGAGGGTGATTGCCTGGAGGGCATGAAACAGCTCGCAGACGGATCCGTGGACCTCGTTTTTGCTGACCCGCCATTCAACATCGGCTACAAGTACGACCTCTACGAGGACAACCTGGAGGACAACGAGTACCTGGGCTGGTCTCGAGAGTGGATCGAGCAGGCGACCCGGGTTCTCAAGGACGATGGCACCTTCTGGCTTGCGATTGGTGACGAGTATGCTGCGGAAATGAAGGTCCTTATGCAGCGAACGCTGGGACTAACCTGCCGCAGCTGGGTAATCTGGTATTACACCTTTGGTGTCAACTGCAAGAAGAAATTCAATCGCTCCCATGCCCACCTTTTCCAGATGGTCAAGGATCCAGCCAACTTTACTTTCAACGCGGATGATGCACGCGTCCCCTCGGCCCGGCAACTGGTCTACGGCGACAAGCGTGCCAACCCACGAGGTCGGCTTCCGGATGATACCTGGATTCTCAGGCCGCAGGACCTGCCCGAGGGCTTTGAGCCCGATGATGATACCTGGTACTTTCCCCGGGTGGCCGGCACATTCAAGGAGCGATCCGGTTTTCACGGCTGCCAGATGCCCGAGCAACTGCTTGGCAGGATTATCCGTGTCAGCAGCAATGAGGGGGAACTGGTGCTTGACCCGTTTGCCGGCAGTGGCACCACGCTGGCGGTCGCCCGCAAGCTTCGCCGCCAGTACCTGGGCCATGAAATATCAGCGGACTACGTGGAAGCAATCCGAAAACGGCTTGGGAGCATCAAGCCTGGCGACGCGCTCGACGGTGCCCCGGAGCCCCTGGTGAGTGCTCCCTCGACCGACAAGGGACGAAAGCTCAAGGCCTGAACAGGTGACCCAAAATGAAATACGCGATCTGTAACGAGACCTTCAAGGACTGGCCCTTTGACCAGGCCTTTGCCATGGCAGCCGAGTGCGGCTACACGGGAATCGAGTTTGCCCCCTTCACGATCAATCCGGATGCTCACCAGATTTCTGCCGGGCAGCGGACCGAGATCCGGGCCCAGGTTGAATCCTACGGACTCGAGGGTGTTGGGCTGCACTGGCTGCTTGCCTTTACCGAGGGATATTACCTGACCAGCCCCGAGGAGGATGTTCGACAGCGAACTGCGCTCTACCTTGGCGAACTGGCTCGCCTCTGCCGGGACCTGGGAGGAACAATCCTGGTGCTAGGATCCCCCCAGCAGAGAAACCTGCTGCCTGGGATCAGCCACGACCAGGGATCCGATTACGCAGCCGATGTACTGAGGCAGGCTGCTCCGATTTTCGAGGAGTGCGGAGTCACGCTTGCCGTGGAACCGCTCAGTCCCGCCGAGGGGGACTTCCTCAATACGGCAGCCCTGGGTGCTGAGCTGGCCGGAAAGGTCGATTCCAAGAGCGTGCAGCTTCACCTCGACGTGAAAGCAATGTCCAGCCAGCAGGAACCGATCATTGAGACGATTCGCGACTTTCATCACCTGATGGCGCACTTTCACGCCAACGACGCCAATCTCAGGGGGCCCGGCATGGGAGAGATCGACTTTGTCCCCATCCTGCAGACGCTCAAGGATGTCGGCTATGACGGCTGGGTCTCGGTCGAGGTCTTCGATTACGAGCCGGGAGTGGAATCACTCTGCCGGGACAGCATCGAATACCTGAAAAAATGCGAGGGGCAGCTGGTCTAGCTGCTTGCCTTGAGCTCGGCCAGGTGCTGTGCCGTGCCCACCAGCCGGTCCCAGTTGTCCCGGATATACTCAGGGGGACCGCCAACCTGGGCCACCACCTGCGCCACCTGCTCGGTGGGAATCATCTCGATCGCATCCCAGGGACAGACAAGCAACTCGTAGGGATTCGACTTTTTCTGTGGGATATGTACACAGACCTCACATCCCACGCAGCGTTCCAGGTCGATCTCGCACCAGCTCTGGTTCCCCTTGATTCCATGGTTGAGCGTGATCATCTCGATACAGTCAACCGGGCAGACTTCCAGGCAGGATTCACAGCCGGTGCAGTTATCGGCATTGATAACCGCCAGCTCCTTGGGGAGTTTTTTTCGGGGCCCTTGCTTGGCCATGGCGGATCTACTCTTTTTCTGGGAAGTCCACGGAAGGGAAATTGATTATAGGAGTCCATCGGTCATCAGCCAACCGCCGATTTAACCCGGGATCCTGTCATCCCGAAAAAGATCCTCGCTTGACTGCCGCTGCCGTACCAGCTCAGCTGTCCCCCCGGTTACAAGCACCTCGGCCGCGTGTGGCTTCGAGTTGTAGTTGGATCCCATTACCGCACCATAGGCGCCGGCACATTCAAGCACCAGGTACTCACCCACACTCGCTTCTGGCAGTCGCCGGCTACTGACATAGCCCCCCTCTTTCTGGGTGAAGATGTCCCCGGATTCACAGAGCGGGCCACCCACGATCACCTCCTGCTCCTGCCGCGGCTCATCATCGGAAGGGACAATCGAGATCGGGTGGTAGGCACCATAGAGAATAGGCCGCGCCAGGTTATTAAAGCCGGCATCCACCAGGTAAAAGAGGTTCTTTCCCATCCGCTTGATCGCCCGGATCTCGGCAAGCAGGAAACCACTTTCGGCAACCAGGAAGCGGCCCGGCTCGATCTCCAGGTTGACCCGGTGTCCAAAATCCTCCTGCAGGCCATTGCGAACAATGTTCCACAACTCAAAATGGCGACCCAGGTCGATATACGATTCGTCCTCTTGGTAAGGAACCGGGAGCCCACCCCCGGCACTGATGCTCTGGACGGTATCTCCCACCCTGCGAGCAACCGTGTCCATCACCTGGCAGACCTCTGCCAGGTGCTCCAGGTCGGTCCCTGACCCGATATGCATATGCAGTCCCGAAACCGTGATCTGGTGTTGGGCGGCTGCCTGGAGGCACTCCTCTACCTGTTCATGCCAGATACCATGTTTTGACTGTTCACCCCCGGTGTTCGTCTTCTGGCTATGCCCATGCCCGAATCCCGGGTTGATCCGCAAGGTAAGATCACCGCCCGGCCTGGCCTCTCCCAGCTGGCCAATCATGTCGGCCGAGCCGGCATTCACATGGAGATCATGCTGAACAACCAGTTCCAATGCCTCGTGATCAAAAATATCAGCGGTGTAGACAATTGCGGGGGGAGCTTCCGGGTCGGCCCGACCACCGCTGTAGCCAGCTGCCAGGGCCCGCAGGATCTCCCCAGCACTGACCGTATCGACCAGGGCACCCTGTTGCCGAACGAGGTCTACAATTGCCAGGTTGGAGCAAGACTTCTGGGCAAACCGCACAGTATCGAACTGGTGGAGTTCAGCACATCTCTCCACAATTGTCGCTGCATCGTAGATATAGGTCGGTGTGCCGAACTGCGCAGCAAGATCCGCCACCGGGATCCCGGCGATCTGACTGCGCATGGTGGAAAATCCTGGTTGTGCGGACATCGGTCAATCGGCCTGGGGTGGCAGGAAGTAAAAAACAATGCCGGCATCCCGGCAGGGCTGGGACACCGACATCAGGTGGATCAAAAGATCTACGAGCCCTTGTGACTCTCCACTAGAAACCAAACGGATCAGACTGTTGCAGCGAAAGGGCTCCCTGTCCGGCAAGGCCAATCGCCTGGATCGCTACCTCGTCCAGCTGGATGCGAACCCGTTGGCCACCGGGAATGGGCTCGGCAGTAATTGAGATCTTGTCATCACCGGTCAGACCAGCGATTTTCTGGATTAACTCGCTGCCTTCGGGCGGCAGGTCGGGTGCGATCCCGGCGGCAAATTTCACCAGTTTCGTTACCGACATGGATAACTGCATCGTGGGGACAATTTTTCCTTCGCTCGAGGCATCAATGGCGGTCTTGACTGTGGCCAGGCTGTTCTGGCCCACACCAAAATAGAGACCCGTGTCACTGGCACCCAATACAACCTCCAGGGACTCACCGAAGACCTGCTCAATTTCTGAGACACCTGGCGGTACGGCAACGCTGAGCGAATGAAAACTGACTCCCTTGTGGGTGTCCACATTGAGCTTGATCGAGGGAGCACCGGGCTCCTCGGCGGCAAGCCTGAGGACTTCCTGCAGGGCAGCATCCAGCTTCTTGCCATCGACGACCTTGATGCCTCCGACCGCAACCAGCTTCGAACCCTCAAAGCTAACCGACGCTGCACCGTCAATTTTTCCGGCCTTGAGCGTGTCCGTCAGGACCATGATCGAATCTTCCAGCACCTTCTTCAGGGCTGCTCGCTGGGCCGAGTCAAGACCGGGATCATTATCCAGCTCGGTCGCTGCATTGGTGACAAGCGACTGCAAGAGCAACTCGGTTGCCGCCACATCCTCCTCTGCTATTTTCTGCGTGATGTTCATTGAAATCGCAGCATCCTCGGGAAGGAAACCGGAAAAAGCAGTCTCCATATCCGCCAGGTTGGCTGATTGACGGGCCAGGTTGGATCCCTCAACCGCGGTCACGGCAAAATCGAGGTGCACATTCTTGGCAGCACGATCAATCGAGATCCCGATGGTTAGAGAATCGATCTCGTTGATCATTGTCACCAACTGTTCCATCTGGGCCTGGGTCACCTGGCGACGCAATTCGTATGCCTCGTCGGTCTCACCTGGCAGAGGCTGCAAGCCAAGCTCAACACCTGTCTTCAGCTGAGTCTCGATCAGGTTCAGGTAGAGTTCCGGAACGGCCTGCAGGTTGCCCTGGAGGGCAAAATCGTACTGCTTCTCCAGGCCGCCCAGTAACTTGACCGGATCCGCCGGCAGGTCGGCCAGCTGTTCCTTGGCCTGGGCGATGTAGGCATAATTCCCCGAGTGCTTCAGGAAAATCGGTACCAGTGGTGTCTGCAATGAGTAGACGCCATCTCCTGCGTCCTGGGCCGGCCCCAGGGAGCCTTCCAGGATAGCCAGGGCCACATCAAAGTTTGTCACCGGGATAAAACCTATAACCTCGATACCAATTCCCTTGGCCTGAACCACGGCGCCGATCGGCTTGGTCGTGTCGAGCCCAGCGCCAATACCCTGGATGATTCCTGGAATCTGTTCATCAATGCCGGGAATCTCCGCGAGCTTGGCAAGGTAACTCACGTCATCTGCGAGCTCCTGGACACTGCTGATCGCGATCGTCAGCATGGGCTTGCTGGAGGCATCTTGTGCTGGCGCCTGGATGGCAGGAATCAACAGTCCAATGGCAGCACAAATGACAAGCAGTTTCTTGCGGATGTTAATCACGACGTGGTTCTCCTTGCAGAACAAAATGGCCGATTAGTAGTTCGGTCAGCTTATGAAATAAAAGCTGGTCGGTGTTCTCACAACACTCCTGGAATAGATGCCCTCCAGGCAAGATTGTCGGGAAAAACGTCCATGCGTTTCCCCGTTTTCAAAACGAAATCTGTATCAGCAACTCCGTCTGAAAATAAACTACCC
>JAPYUD010000458.1:0-3354 GCA_029936215.1 Pirellulaceae bacterium
GCCCCCAGGTCCTGGACTGCCTGGCGTAACTGGAAAACATCATCGACCTTGTTCATCGGCTCGCCAAAGTGAATCCATACCGGGTAGGGAATCTTGCGAGGCCACTTCCAGAAGAACTTACCACGATCAAAGCTAAAAATACTCCCCCAAAGTCCATCCAGGAAAACCGGGATTACCGGGACATCGGCCTTTTCCAGGATCTTGATCACCCCACGCTTGAAGGTCTGGATCTGGCCGCTTCGAGAAAGTTCTCCTTCGGGGAAAATACAGACAAGTTCTCCATTCCGGGCTGCCTCGGCCGCCACCTCCAGGCTCGTGGAAACCGACCTGTCGCCAGGGCGAATTATGATCACGCCGAAGATGCGGCCCAGGAAATTCAGCAGGCGAGACTTGAAATTTCCGGAGAAGACCACCATCCGGATCGGCCGGGGAGAGGTCAGTACAAGCAATATCCCGTCCACCCAAGTGACATGATTGGGAGCCAGCACGGCCCCCCCCTCCTCGGGAATGTTCTCCATCCCGCTGGAGCGAACCCGGTAGATGGATCGGCTCAGCATCCAGGCCATGAACCGGAGCGTTGCCTGGGGGATCAGGCAGACCACGTAAATCACGACCGGGATGGTCATCAGGCTGGCGACCAGGAAAACCTGCTTGGCACTCAGCAGCGGATGCGGATTGTCGGGTCCTCCCACCTCTTTTCGCAGGAAACCATAGAAGCAGCTAAAGAGGAGGATTCCTGTGAAGGTGAGAAAATTCGAGGCAGCCAGGATGGATCCCCGTGTACGGGTCGGACTGCGACTCTGCATGTACGCGTTCAGGGGAATGTTGAACATGCCAGCACTGAACCCCAGGCCGAACAGGCAAAGGCAGGCAAACAGGAAAGCGGAGTTGAGGAAATTCGCCGGATCGATCACCGCTCCCTGCACGGTGAAAAGCAGGAATGAGAAGATAGCAATGCCCATGGCACCGGGAGTTAGCATGCCCAGTTCGACACGACCGGCGGACCAGATCCCGGCAAGGACACTTCCCAGTCCGATCCCGAGAATCAGGCTGAAAAGGAGTGGGAGCTTGTCCGTTTCCAGCGTGCCGCCCCCTTCTGCCACGAACTGGTCAATGTTCAGGTTGGCCATTGAACCGACCGCCCAGAAGAAGGCCATGCCCAGGGCTACTCGTAACATCGCCCTGCTGGACGCAAGTGTTTTCAGATCCCGCCATGTCTGTTGGGGAACGTCAAAGGGGAACTTCCGGTCGGGTGCTGCAATCGGCAGGCGGCGGATCACGACGCTGGTTAACACGCCCAGGCCTGAAACAAGCAGCAGACACCCGGCGGAAAGCCAGAGAGCATCCAGGCCCTTGTGGCCAGTGGCATCACTTAACCAGTTACCGATTGCCATGCCGAGCACCGTTGCCCCGATGGTGGTGAGCCCGAACAGTCCATTGGCAGCTGGCACCTTTTCTTCCTTGAGCAATTCCGGGATTGCGCCCAGCTTGCCAGGGGAAAAGAGGGCACTCTGGGCTCCCATGAAAAAGACGGCAAGGAACAGCAGCCAGATCATCTGGGTACTGATTGCCAGGATGCCAAGCAGCATGATGCCGATCTCGGCATACTTGCACCAGACAATCACGTCCCGCTTGCTGAAGCGATCCGAGAAGAAACCGGCAATGGACGAGAGAAAGATGTAGGGCAGGGCAAAGCAGACAATTCCGAGTACCAGCACGAAGCTCTGGTTTTCCGGAAAATAGTCCTTGCCAATACCGACCGCCAGCCAGCGAAAAATATTGTCGTTTGTGGCGGTCAGGAACTGGGTGACCGTGAGGGCGACGAAACTCGTCGATCGCAGGCTTGCCGGGTTATCTTCGGCAGGGATCGTGTCACTTGGGATTTCGGAATTCGCCATGGTGGAGATCGACTACCTGGGAAATAGGCTGGAAAGGACAGTTTTACGACATTTTGTCCCTTAATTCATCACAACACGAAGAATACCTTTAAATAGTCCCTGCCATACAAACCAACAAATGCCAGCTTCCTTGGGGCACGATCGCTCGATGATCGATGAAAATGGTAGGAAGCATTCGCAGATGTCCTGTCCATGTGGCGAGCGTTTCTAGCAATGTCCTTTTCACTTTTTCTGGTTTGACCGTCATGTTCAATCGTCACCAATTGTTGATGGCCGGCTTGATTGTACTGCTGCTGGGAGCCCAGTTCCGGCTGGTACAGACCTATGTCTTTGCCGATACGGCGAGCCCCTATATTGAACCGCTGCTGACGCTCCAGGACGAGTCAACCTCCCAGCCTCAGCAGGCACTTCCCCTGGCCCGCCAGTATGTTCTCCATATTCCTGACTGGATGGGCTGGCTACTGCTATCGATCGGCGGCGCCCTGGTTCTGCACAGCCTTTCGATTCCGAGGATCAGGACGCTCGATTCGCATGCTCACGGGGAAGACCGTTGACACTCCATGGTCGGCTCATAAGATGAGCGCTGGGGAGAATTCCTCCACGGTGATAGAAAAAGCAGCGTGGCCACCACTGGAGAGTGACTGCATGAATGCGGAAGGCCTGTTTGAGATTCAGCAGCATGGTGATGTGACGGTCATCCGTTTTATCGAGAGCCGGATTCTCGATTCGGGCGTTATCCAGCAGCTGGGGGATTCTCTCTTCCGAATCGTTGATGAGGAGGGAGCCAGTAAGCTGGTCGTCAACCTGGCGGAAGTTTCCTTTCTCTCCAGTGCTGCACTGAATCGACTGATCCTGCTGAAAAAGAAAGTCCAGCAGCAGGACGGTCAGCTGAAACTTGTTGAAATGAAACCGGAAATTCAGCGAGTTTTCGAGATCTCTCGCCTCGATACTTTTTTTGATATCCTCGACCAGCAAGCCACGGCGCTGGAACAACTTGGCCAGGCAGGCTGATTTCCATGAGGCCCACAACGAGGGCTGCTTTCAAGGGTCCACCATGAGCGAACGCCTAGTTTACCTGAGTGGCGAACTGGTCCCGGAGTCGGAGGCGAGGATCTCCATCTTCGATACGGCCGTCTCCCTGGGCTACACGGTCACCGAATCGACCCGCACGTTTGCCCATCAACCATTCAAGCTGGATCGCCACATCGACCGTCTCTTCAAGTCCCTGAAAATTGCTCGTATCGATATCGGTCTCTCGCCGGATCAACTGGCCAGCGAGACGATGGAGCTGCTCGGGCGGAACCAACAGTTGTGCCAGCCTCACGAGGATTACTGGATCGTGCACAATATCTCTTCCGGCGTCCACAAGCTGGGGCCGGATCCAACGACCCGGAATAGTGGGCCCACGGTGATTATCTTCAACGCGCCGATGGACCTGACCGGCTGGGCCCGTTAC
>JAPYUD010000459.1:0-625 GCA_029936215.1 Pirellulaceae bacterium
CCTTATACCGCCAGCGACAATTCCCGCCAGCGGCTGGACCTGCTGCTGCCACGCGCCGATCCAGGAGCTGCTCCCCGCCCGCTGGTGGTCTTCGTACATGGCGGAGGCTGGCGAAATGGGGATAAGAAATCTGGACAGGCTCGAGTCGCCCGTTTCGTCACATCCGGAAAGTATGTCGGGGCCACCATTGGTTACCGGCTCAGTAGCGAGGCCACCTGGCCTGCCCAGGTTCATGATTGCAAGGCAGCCATCCGCTGGTTGCGTGCCAACGCGGACAAATACGGTATCGATAACGAGCGGATCGCCGTGATGGGAACAAGTGCCGGGGGACACCTCGTCGCCATGCTGGGAGTTTCACAGCGGGTACGGGGCCTGGAGGGGACGATCGGACCGCACCTGAACCAGAGCAGCCGGGTGGCCTGCGTGGTGGACCAGTATGGCCCCACGGAACTGCTCACCATGGATGATTATCCGGGCAGGATGACCCACAACGACGCGGGATCTCCCGAATCGCTTCTGGTTGGGGGGCCGATCCAGCAAAACAAGGTGACCTCCCGGAACGCCTCTCCGCTGACACATGTAAGCCGGGATGATGTACCCATCCTGATCATCCACGGGACAGATG
>JAPYUD010000459.1:635-3351 GCA_029936215.1 Pirellulaceae bacterium
CAGGAGTTCAAGCCAACCTGATCCAGATGACCGATGGAGGTCACGGCGGGTTCAACAGCCGTGAGCTGGATGCGCGGATCGACACCTTCCTGGCAATTCACCTGCTTGCGGAAAAAATGCCTCTTCCTACGGCGCCCATCAAGGTGGTACCGAGGAAACGGTGAACCGGCGGTATCTGTATCAAAAACAGACACCGTACGATATTGCCACACCTTCCTGGTTTTTCCTGCGACACCCCTGATTCCGTCATTTCGGTGTAAGTCACCGTGCTACCTTGTCTTAGGACATTTTTGGCGAATCACGTCTTTTTGGCATTGGTTTTGCATAACTGTTGGTAAACACTTCACATCCTGATTCCAGGAGAGACCTGTTATGAAAAACTCCTATCAAATGCCAACGCCCACGGAGATTCGCCGACGCTGCCAGGAGATCCGTTCTGGATGGACACACTCGGAACAGATCGTCCGATCGCAGCCCCAGATGCTCTCGATCTGGCTTCCAGGGCAGCGACGATGGGCTTCCATCACCAATGACATCGTGATGATTGACGTCCTGCATCCGCTCACTCGCAGTAGCTGATCGGACGCAGCAATGGCAGCCGAGAACCAGAAATTTACCCGTCTTTTATCTGGAAAATGGGTTTTCTTTTTATTTTGTTGCAAAAAAGCTGTCGTCAGGACCTCCCGTTTTTTGATACCTTCTAATAGCGGAGAAGAAACAACCTGCCCTCGAGTGTGATCACGATGCTCACTCTTTCTGATATTCATCCAAGTCGCCATTGCCAGGGCTATTCCCGTCGAGAGTTTCTCCGTATTGGCGCCCTTGGAACCGGGGCCCTGACACTTCCCAACCTGATCAAATCGGCCAGTGCCGCCGGTCACCATGTCCGGGATCGATCTGTTGTCCTGCTATTTCTCCAGGGCGGCCCCTCCCACATCGAGTTCTTTGACCCCAAGATGACAGCGCCCGCGGAAATCCGTAGTATCACCGGTGAAGTTCAAACCACTTCCCCGGGGGTCACATTCGGTGGCACCTTCCCGCTGCTGGCCTCGATGACCGACAAGTTCTCGATTGTTCGTTCCTATGCATCCCGCAACAACGGACATACTTACCTGTCTGTGACCAGTGCCGGGAATCCTTTCAAGGCATCGATGAGTTCCCTTTATGCCCGGGTTGCCGGAACGAATCACCGCACAACAGGTATGCCCACCAACACGCTGGTGCTTCCCGAGGCGATCCAGGGAGATCTCAAGCTTCGCTCAAATTTCGAGACCAAGGCACTCCCCACCCTGACCGCCGCCGGCACACTCGGACCCTCCTACCAGGCCTTCAACCCATCGGGCGGGGGCCCCTTGAAAGACAACCTGGAACTGAAGATTCCAGCAACCAGGCTTGAGGACCGCCGCGGCCTGCTGGCCGGACTGGACCGACTGCGGCAGAGGATTGACTGTTCCCACCTGATGGACGGAGCTGATAAATTCCAGCAACAGGCATTTGACGTGGTCATGCATGGTGTTTCTGACGCTTTCGACTTGAGCAAGGAGGACCCTCGTGTCCTGCGGCGGTATGACACCACCGGAGTTTTTCCGATCCAATCACTCAACCGCTACCACGACATGAGTCGCACCACCAACCTGCTGGGCCACCAGATGTTACTCGCCCGCCGACTCTGCGAAAACGGCTGTGGATTTGTGACCGTCTCGGACTGTGGCTGGGACATGCATGCCAACAACAACAGCCCCAAGAACATGACCGGCATGTGGCCCATGGGGCACCAGGTCGACCGTGCCGTGAGCGCTTTTATCGAGGACGTTCACCAGCGTGGGCTGGAGGACAAGATCCTGCTGGTCGTTACCGGGGAAATGGGACGTTCACCGCGAATCAACAAGAATGGCGGCCGTGACCATTACGGTAACCTCACGAGCCTTTTGGTTTCCGGTGGTGGTTTAAAGATGGGACAGGTGATTGGCCATTCGGATCGCCAGGCATCCGAGCCAGCCACCGATCCCTATGACCCCTCGCACCTGATGGGGACGATCTTCCACTCCCTGTTTGACCTTGGACAGCTACGGCTGCAAACGGGCCTCCCCAATGATCTGGTCGACGTGATCGAGGGAGCACGGCCCATCGAGAGCCTGGTCTAGCAGATTCTCGAGCTCCCCATCAGATCCGCAGGAAGATCTTCCGCCGGTACATCCCGTAACAGATCAGCCACATCACGATAAAGGCGGCCGTGTACTGGCAGAGGGGCATGAATTGGCTCCGGGTCATCTCGGATATTCCCAGGCCTCCCGCCACGCCACTGGTAATCCCCCCGCCGTGAATGGTGAGATTCCTGATCAGCCAACCCCGCAACAACTGGCCCATCATGTACATCGCCAGCGGGTTCATTCCGACAACGACCAGGGGAAAGGCAATTCGCCTGAGCCGGGCCACGTCAAATACCAGGTAAAAGAGGGCCAGCGTCCAGAGCACCCAGGCACCGCTGAACAGGGTCCAGGATGGAGTCCAGATACGTTTCACGATCGGGCAGACAAAGATCCCGGATAGGACACCCAGAAGGAGACAGACGGCACCTCCTGCCACCAGCCAGATAAGTTTTTTCCGATCGTCGCGGCGACTCATTAAGAGCTGCCCTGCCATCAGGCCCAGGATCATGGTGGCCAGCGAAGGTCGGCAGAGAGCCGTGGGAACATAACCGCGCAGGTAGGTGGCA
>JAPYUD010000460.1:0-3327 GCA_029936215.1 Pirellulaceae bacterium
AGCACAAGTTGATCTACTATCCCACGATCAAGAAGCAGCGGCTCTTTAACCTGGCACAGGATCCACTGGAGATGCATGACCTGGCTGGCGAGAAAAAACATGCCGGGCTTCTCAAGCAGCTCGCCGACAGGCTCGTCACGCTGCAGCAGAAAATGGACGACCCGCTACTCCGCACGAAACCGTGAGACCACGCGCTAACCGGGTCCCTGGCCATAGATATGCTGGATCGGGGTAACGTGTCCCCAGGTGATCTGGCCCACCTCGACCTGGAAAACCGCGGCGATCTTCCTGCGATCCCCCGGGCTGGGAGTCCAGCGGCCCATGCAGATCGCCATCACGCGATGGTCGTCGATGCCGGTCTTTTCGATAAGATCCTGCACCGAGAGCTTGTGCTCTTTACAAAGTTCAGCAATCGACCTGGTCATTTCCCGAAGTCTTCCTTGAGGCCAAAACGGCGGTAACGGATATTGCGTGGATCGAGGGTATGTCCCCAGCTGATATCGGCAATATCCATCTCGAGCGAACGTGCAATTTTCTCTCGTTCTACCGGAGTAGGGGTCCAGCGGCCCAGGGCAATCGCTTCCACTCGATCGGTTGCGAGCGCTGATTTTTCCGCCAGGTCTTCGACCGTGAGCTGAAAATCATCCATTAACGCATCAACAGTTCGCATCGGACGTGGATCACCAGTTCGCAAGAAAGAGGGATTGTTATAAGTGCCTTGTTGGCAGTCATTTGGGTAGTTAATTATGGATCTGTACTGGTTTTTCGGCAAGTCACCAGGGAAAGTCACCGTTTCGGCTGCGGTTGGCCGAAACAGAGGTTTCTGCTATCATCAGGAAATCGTTCAAAAGGGCTTACCAACCGGCCATAACCAGCTTCTTTCCAGCTTGTTTTCAACGAGTTTCGTGGCCGTTGACGTTTTCTTCACAGTTGTAGGAGATCAAGGACAAAGATGTCGACCGAATCGATTGATAGAACCTCTGACAGCCCAGTCGCTGAAGAAACAAAATTCGAATACCCGGGCACCCCCACCACCTGTGATGGAGCCGAGGCGGTTGTCTGGGTGGAAACGAATGTGTGCCAGGGATCCGGGGCCTATCCGATCACCAGTTCGACTACCATGGGAAGCGGGTTTAACGCGGCGATGATGAATGGCAAGCCGAATCTCTGGGGAGATGAACTGGTCTTCGTGGAGCCGGAGAGCGAGCACTCCGCTGCGACCTTTTGCGAGGGTTTTGCCCTGGCCGGTGGCCGCGTCACCAACTTCACTTCTGGCCAGGGACTGGTCTTAATGAAGGAAGTGCTTTACACGATTTCCGGAAAGCGATTGCCGGTCGTATTCAACATCGGCTCACGTGCCCTGACCAGCCACTCCCTTAACGTGCACGCCGGTCACGATGACGTGATGAGCGTGGCAGACTGTGGCTGGGGCGTGTTGTTTGGACGCAACGCCCAGGAGGCAGGAGACCTCTGCCTGATATCCCGCCGGGCCGCGGAAAATTCGCATACCCCGTTCATGAATGTCCAGGATGGATTTCTCACTACCCACACGGTCGAATCCGTCCGCTTGATGGAACTCGATTTCATGAAGGAATTCGTCGGCAAGCCGGAGGACAAGCTTTCCAACCTGATGGACACGGAGAACCCGATGATGTCGGGCGTGGTGCAGAACCAGGACTCCTACATGAAGGGCAAGATGTCCCAGCGATGGTACTACGACCAGGTTGAGGATCATCTGCAGGAGGCCTTCGAGGAGTTCTATCGCAAGACCGGTCGCCGTTATGATTTCGTCGACGCTTACCGATGTGAAGATGCCGAGTACATCCTGGTAGGAATTGGCTCGTACATGGAGACGACCCAGACCACGATCGATTACCTCCGTGATGAATTGGGTATCAAGGCAGGGTGCGTGAACGTCTACTGTTTCCGCCCCTTCCCGGCTCGCCAGCTGGTCGAGGCACTTTCCAACTGCAAGGCCTTTACCGTTATCGAGCGAATGGATGATCCCCTCTCGACGACAGGAAACCACCTCACGCGTGAGATCAAGGCGGCCTTTTGTGATGCCCAGAATGGCCAGAATGGCATGCCCCGCGTGGAAGCGATTCCTCGCATTTATCACGGTGCCGCCGGCCTGGGAAGCCGTGATGTGCGGCCTGGTGACATCAATGCAATTTTCTCTAACATGATCGACGATGGACAGGATTTCTTTTGCGTTGGCATCAAGCATGCCCTCTCGCTGACCATCAAGGATGACCCGGATCTCCGGCCAGAGGGTGCCTTCTCGATGCGAGGCCATTCGGTTGGTGGCTTCGGTTCGGTCACCACCAACAAGGTGATCGCCACGATCGGTGGCCAGGTCTTTGGCAACGATGTGCAGGCTTACCCGAAGTATGGTTCGGAAAAGAAAGGACTGCCTACCACCTACTACCTGACCATCGCCGAATCCCACATTTACTCGCATAGTGAACTGGAATACGTCAACCTGGTTGTCCTCAACGACACCAATGCGATCCTCAGTGGCAACCCGCTCAAGGGGATGGTCAATGGAGGGGCGATATTCATGCAGAGTCCTTTCGCCGAGGGGGCAGATGTCTGGGAACGAATCCCCGAGGAACACAAGCAGACGATCAAGGAAAAGAATCTGCGACTCTACCATGCGGACATGGTCAAGATCGCTCGCGAGGTGGCCTCGGTTGCCGACCTGGAAATGCGGATGCAGGGGATTGTCCTTCTGGGGGCGTTCCTCAAGCTAACCCCCTTTGCCGAGGAAAGTGGCATGACCGATGACGAGGTCTATGCGGGTGTCGAAAAAGCTCTCCGCAAGTACTTCGGCAAGCGTGGTGAGCAGGTGGTCCAGGACAACCTGACCTGTGTGAAGCGTGGATACGAGGAAATGAAAGAAGTGCCGCACGACGTGATCCAGGCCTGACTAACAAGCGGCCGATAAGAAAGACCCTGCAAAAGAATTTCTGAAAGCGCGAAAACATGGCGACTGCTGATAAATCCTCGATGAACGCCCCGAGTGACCGGGACCCGCACAACAACAACTCGTACGGGACGCTCGTCGACACCCCCTACAAGAAGATCAACCTGCCGATACTGGATGTGGACGATTTCAACGACCGCATTATCCGGGCTTACGAGGATGGTGTGGCGGAAAAAGATCTCCCAGCTGACCTCACTGTCGCCCGCTCGCTGGTTCCTGCCGGTACTGCCACACTGCGAGATTTCAGCTACGTCGCGCCGGAGATCCCCGAATATATCGTTCCGGAATGCACCGGCTGCATGGATTGCGTCACCCAGTGCCCCGATACCGCCATCCTTGGC
>JAPYUD010000021.1:0-18597 GCA_029936215.1 Pirellulaceae bacterium
GTCCCAGCACCGTGCGAAACCACCCCAGCCTGACCGAGTCGTCACGAGTGGGTGGATGATCGGTACCCATTAAAAGGACCAGTGTAACCATCAGGATGAGCGTTACATTCTCGGCAAAGACGAGGTAGGCAATCGCAAATACCATGAAGCCGCGAGAAAGCCAGTGCCCCCAGCGACTCGTCAGTGCGTACAGTATGTGGCCTCCGTCCAGCTGGCTGACCGGCATCATATTCAGCGCGGTGACCAACAACCCGACCCAGCCAGCCATGAAAAGCGGGTTAAGCTGGCTAAAGGCAATCGTCGTCTCGCTCCCGTTGAATCCAGCAGGTTCGAATACCGAAAGCAGCATCTGGATCAGGGGGGGAAGAGCCACGGCCCAGGGCCCGCTTGCAGTGCCACTCAGGTCCAGTTGCTGGATACCCATACAGAGAACCGGTATCGCGATCACCAGCCCCGCCAGTGGGCCGGCAATCCCGATGTCATAGATCTCCTTGCGATCCGCCTGCCTGCCATCCATTCCGATAAGGGCTCCCAGGGTGCCGATTGGAGATACCGGGAATGGCAGGAACATCGGGTAAGAGGCAGGAATGCGGTAATAAACAGTTGCCAGGAAGTGTCCCATCTCGTGACTCAGCAGGATCGCGATAACCGCTCCCATGTAGACCAGCCCATCGAGCCAGCCGACCAGCAGGACTTCTCTCAATGACCTGCTGGAAAAAAACAGGTAATGATCCGGAGCAAAATGACAGGCACCAGCCAGGAATGCTGAAAAACAGGTCACCACGAACAGGATCACAGGTAACCTTACCCGGCGGCGGACGGGCCAGATCACGACCCGGGACGGTACTCCGTCGATCCCTTCCTCTTTGATCACCGCTTCGGTGGATCCCGGAATCTTTCCCTCAAGACCAGTTTCCAGGTGTTCCTCGCCTCGACTGTTCATTGCCACAGAATAACAGTCCCCGGCAATTACAGCCATTAGAGCAGTTGCTGATTGACCTTTCCTCGTAGCCATTTTTTTGGTACTTACCGCCACGACGTAACACCTCTCATTTTCAGATTATTCGCCTGTCAGGATTCGCCATGTACGTACCTCACAATGAGGATGCCGAGGACCATGATGCCAGCTATGGGACCCTGGAGAACGAGGAGAAACCAGCCATGAAGAAACCTCTCCTGCTGCGGATAACGGCCGCAACACTCCTGCTTGCCATCGCGGGAACCGCGACCTGGTGGTACTGTTTTCGAGATGCTCCCGACATCCAGGTTGTGACCCCCGAGGATGGAGAGAATGGCTCCCAGGGAGAGGAGACCGATGACATTCCTGGAACGCTTCCCGAGCCAGGTGAGGAAGTATTCGACCGGATGACGATCACTACGAGTGGGGATCTGCCGGTCGATCCGGAAAACCGTGATAGCGATTTCTTCCCGCTGGGCCAGGCTGGAGACGACAGTGAAAACCCGGAACTGCTTGTTCCTTCCAGCGCCCCAGAGAACTACCAGCTTCCCTCCGCCCCGGTCAGCAGCGGTGAGACGTACACGATTGGCGACGGGACAGGTTCATTTACTATTGGTGACCAGTCACTGGAGCCTGGTATTCCGGCCTCCAGTTATTCTGAAAATGATCAAGTTGATCCATTGCAGCTTCCGTACGAACCGGAAGCGGTTGATCGGAGCTTCGATGAGCCGGACCCTTTCCCCTCCCCCATAGTCCGGTCAACGGTCGACTCACCGGAAAACACCGCCAGCCCGGATGCACCAGGCCGCTTCCAGCTTGAAGGAAAGCAGGTTCCCACGCTCTCCATCGAGAAGCACGCACCCGAGGAAATCCAGGTCAACCGGATGGCCGCATTCACCACCACTGTCAAGAATGTTGGGACAGTTGCGGCTCACCAGGTCCGGGTGATTGACCACATTCCCCGCGGGACGACGCTTGAAAGCACGACACCTGAATCGTCACGAGGAAGCGACGGATCACTGATCTGGACCATCGGGACCCTGCAACCGGGCGAGGAAGCAATCGTCTCAATGAAACTGATCCCCCGGCAGGAAGGGGAGATCGGTAGTGTCGCGATGGTCAATTTCCAGGCAGCAGCTTCCATTCGGACCCTTAGTACGCGGCCCCAACTGGCACTGCAGCAAACGACAGCAGAACAGGTCCTTGTTGGCCAGGACATTACCGTGGCCATCACGATCTCCAACCCCGGCAGCGGCGATGCAACGAGCGTCGTCCTGGAGGCAGACATCCCCAGCCAGCTGCGCCATGCGGCAGGGAGCGAGCTCGAATACCCGATCGGAACCCTGCGGGCAGGGGAAACACGACAGCTCAAGCTGTTACTCCACGCGACCAGTGCCGGTCTCATCCGGTTTCCCCTGGTTGCCCGTGGAGATGGCCAGCTTGAGGAACAGCATGAAATAACTTTCGAGGTGATCGCTCCGGAAATCCAGGTCCGCGTCCAGGGACCTCGCATACGATACCTGGATCGACCGGCCACGCACATGATGGAAGTTGGCAACAGCGGTACAGCCACGGCACGGAATATCTCGCTGGTACTACAGCTTCCCCGTGGCCTGAAGTTCATGTCTACCGACCACCATGGCCGCTATGAAACGCAACAACATGCCGTCTACTGGCAACTGGAAGAACTCCCTGCCAACGTCCAGGACATAGTAACGGTGACCACCATACCGATGGAGGTGGGCAGCCATGTCATGAAACTTGACGGCAAGGCCGACCTCGGAATCACCGACAGGTTTGAACACGTGATGCGAGTAGAATCGGTACCCCAGTTATTGTTCACGATCGCGGACAAGGCAGACCCGATCGAGGAGGGAAGTGATACCACCTATGAAATCCACGTGGTCAACAAGGGTACCAGGACAGCAACAAACGTGATCGTGGGAGCAAGCTTGCCTCCTCAAATGCAACCGATTGATGGAACTGGTCCCACCGATGCACGAGTGGATGGCCAGCAGATCATCTTTACTCCACTTGATCGACTCGCTCCCGAGGCCGAGGTGGTTTACCACGTCCAGGTACGGGGTATCAAGGCAGGCGATCACGTGATCCGCGTGCAGATCGTCAGTGATGATACACGTGTTGCTGTATCCAAGGAGGAAAGCACCCGGGTCTATGCCGACAACTGATCGCTTGACCTCGGCGAGAGACCGAATAAAACTAGACGACGTCTCCCGCACTTTCTTCCCGTTCCCATACTGGCAACAGCGGTATCATGCCCCGCACAATTCAATGCCCTTGTGGCCACGATGTTCCAGTCAAGGACAGGTCACCAGGGACTATCCACTGTCCGGAATGTAGCAGGCCGTTGAAAACCACGTCGGCCGCACCTCCCCCAGCACCCCGGAAAAGAAAACCACAAGGAAACGGAGGCTCCGACAGATCCTCCGGTGGCAGCCTGGAGCTGGGAATTCAAACCCACCAGCCAGGAAAACGCTGGCAACCTCGCCAGGGTTTGGAACCTGATTCCCAGTACCGGGGCACAGTAACCGGCTTCGCTATCGGGCTGCTGGTACTTTCTCTGATCGAGGTGATTCCGGCCGTTGTCACGATCTTTCAGAACAGCCAGCTTGAGGAACCGGAAAGACTGAACCACTGGGTATACCTTTTACTCCTGGCCGGATTCATCCAGCTGTCCTACTCTGTCTACCTCTGGCAACTGCCAGATTTCAGTTCCCTCTGGGTCGTCTCCCTGGTCTCACTGTCGGTGGCAACATTACATGCATTCTTGCTTGCGATTCGAATCCTGGCTGATGAGAACCATTCGATTATTACGGGACTGCAACTCAACCTGGAAACACTCTCGCCTGGCAAGCAAGCGGGCTGGTGCATGGTCGTCCTCATCCTGTTTGGCAGTTACTGTTACTTTGCCGGTAGAACAGCGTTGAAATGGCAACAGCGATTCCGGAAACGATAGGAGAAACGGGAATTATCCCGCGGGAGGAAGCATGGCCAAGTATGACTGCATTGTGATCGGGGGAGGACACAACGGCCTGGTGACGGCCGCCTACCTGGCCCGGGCAGGGAAACGGGTCTGCGTGCTCGAACGCCGGCATGTGCTCGGTGGCTGTGCAAGCAGCGAGGAGTTATGGCCAGGATACAGGGTCTCTCCAGCAGCTTACGTGATCAGCCTGATGCTCCCGGAAGTGATTGCGGACCTGAAACTGCGCCTCCATGGCCTTACTATCCTGCGCCGCAATCCCTCCTCCTTTACCCCATTGCTGGACGGACGATCTCTTACCATGGGACCGGACGAGGAAGCAACCCGGGCCCAGATCTCCCAGTTCAGCACAGCAGATGCGGCGGCCTATCCACGGTACGAGAAGCTCCTTGAGCACGTGGCAGCGGTCATCGAACCGATGCTGATGAAACGAGCTCCTCAAGTTGTCCCACTGCCAAAAGAATGGCGGACACGGAGCCTGCCGGAACGTATCAGGCAGACCAGCGAATTATGGACTCTTTACCAGTCGCTCGGTCAACTCGAGGGTGACCTTCCTGAAGCTGTCGAACTGCTGACCGGGGCGGCTCGACCCATGCTGGAACGCTGGTTCGAATCAGAGGTCCTGAGAGCCACTCTGGCGACCGATGCCATCATCGGTGCCTTCGCCTCAATCTCCTCGCCAGGAACCGCCTACGTGCTGCTCCACCACGTGATGGGACGGGCCACTGGCCAACGTGGTGTCTGGGGTTATGTCCAGGGTGGCATGGGAGGGCTGGCTGATGCCCTCGAAGCCAGCTGCAAGGAACTTCGTGTGGATATTGTTCGAGAATGTGAAGTTCGCAAGATCCTGGTGGATGGAGGACGAGTCCAGGGTGTGGCCGTGGATGGAGGACGGACACTCACCGCGACATCCGTTGCTTCCAGTATCGATGCCGAATGGACCTTTGGGCGTTTACTGGATGAAAACGAGTTACCGGCTGAGTTCCTGCGAGCAGTAAAACGGATCGACTATTCCTCCGCCTCAGCAAAAATCAACCTGGCGCTTGGAGAGGCTCCTCGCTTCCTCTCTTCCTCCGGTGACCAGATCGGTCCGGAACACCAGGGAACAATCCATATTGCGCCCACGCTGGATTATATCGAACAGGCCCACGCGGATGCCCGGCAGGGCCGGCCAAGCGACGAACCGGTAATGGAGGTAACGATTCCAACCAGCCTGGACAATACCATTGCCCCGGAGGGCAAGCACCTGTTATCGATCTTTGTTCAGTATGCTCCTTACCAGCTCCAGCATGACAGCTGGGACGATATCAAGGAGAGCTTTGCGGATCGTTGCATCGAGCTGCTGGGACGATACGCTCCAAACCTCCCGGCTGCCGTGGAACATCGCCAAGTCCTCTCCCCCCTGGACCTGGAACGGACATATCGCCTGACGGGAGGAAATATCTTCCAGGGAGCCATGACCCCCCACCAGCTCTATTGCTTTCGACCTGTCGCTGGATGGGCCGATCATCGTTCTCCTATCAGGGGACTTTATCTCTGCGGTGCCGCCAGTCACCCGGGAGGTGGCGTGATGGGAGCCTGCGGTCGTAACGCCGCGGCCACAATACTCCAGGACCTCTAAAGCTCTACCGGGAGTCAACCACTCCAGAGGACAACAAGTGCGAGCAGGAACAGCAGGACTGCCACGCTGATTCCCACGATCCAGTGAAGCCAGGCATTGCTCGTCTGTCGCTCCTGCTGCTCCTCCCGAATCACCTTCTTTCGCTTGGCTTCCACGCTATCGCGTTCCCGGAGCTTGAACTGGGAATTGCAGTGTGGGCAGAGCGCAGTCTGCTCCAGCATTTCACGGGGTACTTCCAGTTCATGACCATTCGGACAGGGAATATGGAACAGCTCTTCTTTCTTCGTTACATCGACCGTCGAACTCTCACGTTTTTTCTCCTCCCCAAAATTCAACTCCGCCTGCGATGAATCCAGTGCAGGGCGGCGACGACGACGCCCGACAACAGGTGGGGACTCGGAAGCCGTGCCAGCAGGAGTGGAGACAATCGCCGGAGAAGGAACGGCAGGAATCACTGGTGAGGAGACTGGAGACGACGGGGGAAATGGTGTGACGGCGGGAGGGGTTTGGGGAAGTCTTCCTGCAGGAACCGGAATTGCCAGGGTCAAGCCACAGTAGGGGCACTGGCAGGTCTTCCCAGCATCCATCTCCTCCGCTTCGAGCAAGTGACCTTGTGGACACTGGAACTGGAATGCCATCTCATCCACACCCTGGAAACATGATCATGTTGACCCAATTGCCGAATGGTAGCAGTTATCAAAGAGAAGCATCCATTCCAGCCTGGAAAGTGACTGACAGGTTAGAGGATTTCCCTTGTCATGAAGCACGACATCCTCGCACATATCCACGAACATGAAAGAATCCCAGCGACCCCCGGCCAGAGGCAGGAGGCCTGATAGCTGGTCCTGCTCCAGTAATTGCTGCGAGGACGATGCCAACCGTTCGTAGACGGGGTGGTCTGCCACGCGGCGAAACCAGTACTTGGCATTGGAATAATCTCCCTCTCGACGGTGCATGATCGCATGCCAGTAACTTCCAGAGGATGTACTGATGTCCTGGCTGACCTGGTGGGACTCATCCAGGAAATGATGGAGGAGCCAGATGGCAGAAATGCAGCAACGTGCCGAATCATGGTCCACAATCGTGGCACCCGGGAAGATGTCCCCTGGCGTGAGAGCTTCCAGCTGTTCCCGGAAAGGCTCCCTGGAAATACCACCACCGAGCGTTTCTGCCTCACCCAGAATGACCAGGCTGGCCAGTGGTTCTCCATACGATGGTACTGTTTTTAAACCCGCCATGGCCTGCTAATTCTCTCTTTGCGATGGCTGACCTCAAATCATTTCAGGTCAATTCTATGCAAGCAAGGCAATCCATGCGACCGACCTGAAGTTGTCCGCTTGTCGCGAGCGGGAAAGGGAAGGTAAACTAGCTGGTTGAGAAAAACTCTCATTATCACCGCCGAAACGCGGAAAGCGATCATGAACGATGAGCCAGCGAGCCCGCCGGAAGAACCGGTCGAGCCAGCACCTACTCCAGAAGCCCCAGGCAAAGAACCGGACCAGCCGGAGAATGAATCCACGCCCGGGAGTCCAGGCGACAGGATCCAGGTCGGTTCAAGACGCGAGGCAACCGGTAGACCGACCGGAAGCAAACCGCGGATGGGAGGCGAGGCGAACATACCGGCGTCTGTCGACGAACCGGCCGTTCCAGAATCCGGGGAGAGTTCTCCTCCTGCTCCAGCAACACAACCCCCCGCTTCCCCTCCTCCCCCGGCAGCGGTGATTAAACCTTCGATCCACGATCCTGTCAGCCAGGACCTGGAACAGGAAATAGAGGATGCACTTGGTGACACCAGTCTCGACGAATTGATCGCTGACGAGTCAGCTGCACGGGTCGGGCAACAACTTGAAGACAGCAGCCGGCACCAGGGAGTAGTCATTCGCTCCGATGGCGAACACGTCTTCGTCTCGATCGGAACCGGCCATGAGGGAGTCTTGCCACTCAGGCAACTCGACAAACCACCCGAACAGGGTGAGCAACTGGAAGTCATCGTCAGGTCATTGAACGTGGAAGAAGGGCTCTACGACCTGGCAGTCCCCGGAGCAGCTGTTGAGGTGGAGGACTGGAGTGACCTGCAGAACGGCATTGTTGTTGAGGCTCGCATTACCGGTGCCAATACCGGTGGCCTGGAATGCATGGTGAACCAGATTCGTGGCTTTATCCCTTCCAGCCAGATCGGTGTTTTTCGAGTCGAGAATTTTGCAGATTATATTGGCACCAAGTTGCCCTGTGTCGTGACCGAGTCCAACCGGCGAAAAAAGAACCTCGTGCTCAGTCACCGCGCGATGCTCGAACGAGAAGCAGAAACGAACCGTGCCGAGAAAATCGCCCAGTTCAGCATCGGCCAGACCGTGGAGGGCGTGGTCCGAAGTCTCAAAGATTTTGGCGCCTTCGTCGATCTGGGGGGCATCGATGGCTTGGTCCATATCAGCCAGTTGAGCTGGGAAAGAGTACAGCATCCCAAGGAGGTGGTCGCCGAGGGAGACAAGATCAAGGTGAAGATCGAGAAGCTCGATCCGCAGACCGGGAAGATCTCTCTCTCCGCACGTGCCCTGCAGGAACATCCCTGGACAGGAATTGCCAGTCGGTTCAGTTCCGGCCAGACCGTTACCGGAACCGTCACACGCAACGCCGAATTCGGTGCCTTTGTCAAGCTGGCACCGGCGGTCGAGGGACTGATCCATATCAGCGAACTTGCTCATCACCGTGTCGGAACTGTCGACGAGGTTCTCAGTGAGGGGAGCGAGGTCGAGGTCAAGATCCTCAGCGTGGATGCTGACAAGCAGCGCATCAGTCTCTCACTGAAGCAACTCCAGGAAGCTCCTCCCGCGGCCACAAAAGGTGGCGCCGAGGTGGAAGACAATGAGCCGCCAAGGGAACTGGCAGTCAAGAGGCGGAAGAAGCCTCTTAAGGGTGGCATGGACCGGGCGTCCGGAGGAGATCAGTTCGGCCTCAAGTGGTAGCCGACCTCAAACTGCCAGTCATTTACTGGATCGTGAAACAACCAACTGGAAAAGGTTGCAGGTAACTCTGGCTGGCCAGCGGGCTACCGGTATCCCGGGCCTGGCAGAGAACTTCCGTTGCCCAGTCGGACCAGCTGTTATCGCCTTCGGAATCCCTGACCCGCCGTTCCAGATCTCGGCAACGCTCTCCTTCCAATTCTTCACAGATCGCCACGAGTGTCTGCTGGTGCTCTTCCCAGCTGCAAGGTCGTGCAAGCACGCCGGCATGTTCCATTTCCAGTTTCTTTCCACCCCGGCTGCTCACGAGTCCTTCAAAACTTCCCTTTCGGTGCGTCTCCAAAAGCACCTGTTCTTCTGCCAACCGTTGTCGTCGTTGATCCAGATCGTCTTCCGCAAGTAGCCTGAGCAGTCGATGTCGAGCAAAGATGCGGACCAGGAAATGTTCCAACTGTCCCGGATGACGAAGTTGTTTTTCCGTGACAACCGGGACCCAGGGAAAATCCCGCATCACGGTTGCAGAAAAAAGTCCTGTCCCGTTCCTGGAAAACTGCTCCTCTTCCCAGACTCTGGCATCCTCGATACCGCAACTGGGAGAGCCACTCTTGAGGACAAACCCGCAGATCTCTTCTTCCTGGGATGAGTCACTCCAACGATTGGCCCACCCCTGCATCGCCACGGTCAGGTCCTGCCGGGACTGTTGAGCAACAAGCTGGACTCCCTCACCGGCAACTTCAAGCTGGACTTTTTCCCTGGGAACGCCCAGTCCCAGCTCCACTTCCGGACAGATCGCAGACCACTGGACATGATCAGCAAGTGCACCGGTAAGCAACTGGTCCAGCTTGTGGTCCCCGTCATAACGAACCCGGTCGCCAAGCAGGCAGGCCGAAATAACGAGGCGGGGTCGAGCAACTGCTGCAGGCGTGGACTTGTCAGAAGGGGAGGATGACGTCATGAAAACCAGCAGCTCATTTATCTTCGGCAGGCACGATAAAGCTCATGTGAAGTTCTGCATGCCGCAACTGGAACTGATCTGACTCCTCGCTCGTGAACTGACCAAACAGAGGATGGGGCGCCCGCTTCGGATTACCCTGGTAACGTTCGATCGCCATGGCCAGCTGGGCAAGTGCATCCTCCACCGGCATCTCCGTCGGCTCAAGCCGCTTCATTCTCCCTGGTATCTTGAAGCCCGGTGGGATTCCCTCAGCAAGATACTTGTTCTTGAGAAAGGCCCTGGCGAGAAGGCGTTTTGGCCAGAATATCCGGAAGCCAACGCCGTCAATGCTCACATGCAGGGCGACCGACAGGTGGTGGTAAATCTGGCTGATGGACCAGTTACCATTGGTTGTCCAGCCACCTTCCACACAGCGCCTGGCATCCGCGATCACGTCCTCGAGGGACACGTATCGAACGTCCCGGCGTCCTTCTACTTTTCTGGTATTTACGGTCACTTCAGCCCCATGAAAAAGAGACTGCTGCCTTAACTACACCTCCACGCCATCTCCCCCTAATTCCAACCATTCTTTCTACCCACATGGGCTAAACATACAAGAGAAATATCAGTTCCTTCCTGCATCACCAGCTTGGGAGAGCTCGCCCTCCTCTTCGTTGACCGTGCCGAATCCGTCAAATACGATGACCAGCTGCTACCACGTGTGGCATGCAGCCCCTGTTCCCCGGAGTCTCTTCATCATGGAAACAAGCCCTCTCAAGCTGGGAATGTTCGTGATGCCGATTCACGATCCGGAAAAGTCACTCCAGCAGTGTATTGACGAAGACCTGGAACTGGCCGTGCAATGCGATCAACTCGGCTTCGACGAGTTTTGGGTTGGCGAGCATCACTCGTCAACGATCGAAAACATCGTGATGCCGGAAATATTCATCGCTTCGGCACTGGCGAAGACCAACACGATACGACTGGGGCCTGCCCCTGTCTGCCTGCAATACCATCACCCGGTGCATGTTGCCAGCCGGCTGGCATTCCTGGACCACCTTTCTCACGGCCGGCTCAACATCTGCTTCGGACCCGGTGCCATTCCAACCGACATGGAGGTCTACGGTCTTGATCCTGCCAACTCCTCCGCCCGCGTTGCCGAGTCCATCCAGATGATCATGAAGATCTGGAACAGTGATCCCCCGTACCAGCTCAAGGGGGAATTCTGGGATGTCGAGATGAGCCAGGAGATCGACCTGGAAATGGGCCTGGGACCATTGCACAAGCCACTACAGCAGCCCCACCCCCCGATTTCGGTCCCCAGTATCAGTCGCCAGTCGAGTACTGTGAAAAGGGCAGCCGAGTCGGGCTTCGCGCTCTTCAGTCACCACATGATCTCTGCCGAAGTCCTCCGGGACCAGTGGCAGTGGTATCAACAGTCGGCCCGCCAGGCAGGCCGGGAACCGGAATCCGGCGACTGGCGAGTTTCTCGCAATATCTACGTGGCAGAAACCACGGAGAAGGCCCTTGATGTAGCACGCAGCAACTCGCTTGGCCGCTGCCTGGAGTACATCCTGGAACTCACCCGTCGAGGTCCCGGTGTGGGCATGTGGAAACGCAATGACGAGCAGGCGGACGAGGACTGCAACCTGGACTATTTCATGGAGGAGGTGGTGATTGCCGGGGACCCGGACCATGTTGCCTCCCAGATTAATGACCTTCGGAAAGAGGTCGGGGATTTTGGAACACTTGTGTTGGTCGCACATGACTGGGACAACCGTGAAGCATGGCTTCGCTCGCTGGAACTTTTTTCTACAGAGGTCATGCCACAAATCAGGTAGTCCATTGATCATGAAACAGTTTTTTTTGCACAACCTGGTCCTGGGAACCGTTCTCCTTGTGTCAGCCAGCACGGCAACAGCATGGGAGATTGATCGACGGCCCAATATTGTTGTTATCCTGGCCGATGACCTGGGTTATGGCGATCTCGGATGTTACGGACATCCTCGTATCCAGTCCCCCGTCATCGACCAGCTCGCGACCGAGGGGATGCGGCTGACCAGTTGCTATTCTGCAGCCTCCAACTGTTCTCCCTCTCGCACCGGGCTGATGACAGGCAGGTTTCCCCAGCGAGTCGGAATCCACAACTGGATCCCGATGTTCGCGCCAATGCATGTCCGCCGAAGTGAGGTGACAGTATCAACCCTGCTTCGCGATAGCGGGTACCAGACCTGTCATGTCGGCAAGTGGCATTTAAACGGCCAGTTCAATCTGCCCACTCAACCTCAACCCTCCGACCACGGTTTTGATTACTGGTTTTCGACCCAGAACAATGCCCTGCCAACGCACCACAATCCACGGAATTTTGTCCGCAACGGCATCCCGGTCGGACCGCAACGAGGATACTCTGCGGGGCTGGTTGCCGACGAGGCGATTCACTGGCTACGGGGCCGTGATCCCACCAGCCCCTTTTTCCTCTACGTCTGCTTTCACGAGCCCCACGAGCCGATCAACTCGGCACCACGCTACCGGGCTCTCTATGACGCCCCGGCCGATTCCACTTTACCTAACCACCACGGCAACGTGACACAGATGGATGCAGCCCTGGGACGGTTGCTGGGCACCCTTGACCGCTCCGGACTGCGAGAAAACACGCTGCTGATCTTCACCAGTGACAATGGGCCGGCAATCACTCGCCGACATCCCCATGGTTCTGCAGGGCCTCTACGTGACAAGAAAGGGTACGTGAGCGAGGGAGGAATTCGAGTGCCCGGGATCATTCGCTGGCCAGGCCACACGCGGCCCGGGGAAACCTGTGATGAACCGGTGTGCGGTGTGGACCTGCTACCGACGCTCTGCACGATTGCCGGTGTTGAAATCCCTGCCGACCGCACCATTGACGGGACGAGTTTCCTGCCAGTGTTTGCTGGAGAAAAAATCAAGCGTTCAACACCCCTCTACTGGCACTTCAACTTCGCCCAGGGACCCTCCAAGGTCGCGATGCGCGACGGGAACTGGAAAATCATGGCGACCCTGACCGGCCCTCCACTGCCACCCACCGGACATGTGAAAAAGACGGACCAGGTCGCCATCAAGAACGCCCAGCTATCCAAGTTCAAGCTCTATCACCTTGGCAGGGACATCGGTGAAAAAAAGGACCTGGCTACCAGCGAACCAGCACAACTGGCAAAGATGATTGCGCGTCTCCAGGTGCTCTACGAGGACGTGCGTGAGGAGTCTCCCAGTTGGCCCGACTGGACCTTTGCGGGCCACGAGGGAAAGATCATCAATGCATACTACAAGCAGCAAGAGCTGCTTGAACAGCGTCGACAGGGAAAGGATCGGCCAGAGAGATAGCCATGGGCTTTCCCCGGTTGGCGATCGGCGTCCATTTGAGGTATTTTGAAGGACATGATCATCCCCTCTGAGCTTTCCACACCTGCTCCAGCCTGTTCAACACGGGTTACCTGATGAACCTCTCAAAATATCTGATCCTGATCATTCTGCTGCAGGGAGCTTGCCTGCTTCAAGCAGACGAACCACCGGCCACGGTGGACTACATCAAGCAGGTCAAACCGGTTTTCACCAGGCACTGCGTCGTTTGTCACGGCATTGACAAGCACGAGTCGGGCTATCGCCTGGATATCGCGGAACTGGCAATCCAGGGGGGAGACCGGGGAGCGGCAGTGGTTCCCGGCAAGAGTTCTGAGAGCATTCTCGTCCAAGCCTTGCTTGAGGAGGGGGACGTTTCAGCAATGCCGTTGGACAAGCCATCACTCTCCACGATGGATATCGACTTGATCCGTGACTGGATAGACCAGGGAGCAGTTTTTCCGGAAAGCGAACAAGTTGCCAACGTGACCCACGTGAAAAGTGAACACTGGGCATTTCAGCCAATTTCTCGTCCCCTGGTACCAGCGGTCCGGAATCATCGTTGGCTACGAAACCCGATCGATGCCTTCGTCCTTGCCCGCCTCGAGAAGGAAAAGATCCAGCCTTCCCCCGAGGCCGACCGGGAGACCCTGATCCGGCGGCTCAGCCTTGACCTGCGTGGCATCCCGCCCAGTGTCCCGGAGATCGACGAGTACCTCGCCGATGCCCGCCCGGACGCTTACGAGCAGCTGGTCGAGAGTTTCCTTTCTTCACCTCGATACGGGGAGAGGTGGGGACGGCACTGGCTGGACCTGGCCCGCTACGCGGATTCCGATGGATTCACCATTGATGCTGAACGGAAGATATGGAAGTACCGGGACTGGGTGATTGATGCTCTCAACGCGGATTACTCCTTCCAGCGTTTCACCAGGGAGCAGATGGCAGGCGACCTGCTCGACAATCCCACTCTCCAGCAACAAGTGGCGACCGGCTTTCATCGCAACACACTGGTCAACCAGGAAGGTGGCACGGACGATGAACAGTTTCGCGTTGAAGCGATTGTCGACCGTACCAGCACGGTAGGCTCAGTCTACCTGGGTCTCACCGTCGGCTGTGCCCAGTGCCACCAGCACAAGTTCGACCCGATCACCCAGCAGGATTTTTACCGGCTCTATGCCATTTTCAACAACTGTACTGACAACAATGACGCCAACGGTTCGGGCCCTAAAATCGAGGTCCCCTCTGAATTCCAGGCAAGCAGGCGGGCCGAACTGCAGACGGAAATATCACATGCTGAAAAGCCTCTTGCCGAACATGACGCTCGTTTTGTTGCCGGACTGCCAGACTGGGAAAAACGGCTTGCCGAGCTGGGGGAAGTCTCCTGGGAGTCACTTGACCCGGCTGACTGGTCTACCGTCAAGGGAGCCATTCTCAACAAGATCGAGGACCAGGCACTGCTGGTCGACTTCAGTGTGCCGGCCAACGATACCTACATTGTCACCTACGAAACGACCCTGGAGAAAATCACTGCCCTCCGGCTCGAGGCACTCTCCCACAAGAGCCTTCCAAGTAATGGCCCCGGCAGGGCAGAAAACGGGAACTTCGTACTGACCGAGTTCGAGATCTCGATCGAACCGATCGGTGACGAGGAGGCGCAAGCCCAGCCGGTCAAGATTGCCAGGGCGGTCGCCGACCATTCCCAGGAAGGCTACTCGGTTTCAGATAGTATCGATGGCAAGTCGGACACGGGCTGGGCGATCAATGTCACGTCGGGATCCGCCAATGTGAATCGCGAGGCGATCTTCTTTCCGGCGGAGCCAATCCAGTCCAGCTCCGGCGTCCGGCTGACAATCAAGATGCACCATGATCTCAACACTAACTACCTGGTCGGTTGTTTCCGGGTCTCTGTCAGCGACCAGCCGAGCGAGTTACTCTCTGTTCCCACCGCCATTCGTAAAATCGCGGCACTGGAAAAGGACAAACGCTCTGCACCCGAGCAGCAGCAACTCGAAGCTGCCTACAAGTCGACTGACAAAACACGTGACCAACTGGCGGCACGAGTTGGCACGCTCAAGAAAGAACTCGAATTGCTTGTCAAGGCGATCCCGACGACGCTGGTCCTGGAGGAGATGAAAGAACCGCGTCAGACACACATCCAGATACGGGGCGATTTTCTCCGTAATGGTGCACTTGTCGAGCCTGCCGTTCCGGTTGTCCTTCCGCCTCTCCAGCAGCGAGGGGATCGTCCTGACCGGCTTGATTTTGCCGACTGGCTCACCAGTAGTAACAACCCGCTGACTGCCCGCGTGACGGTGAACCGCTTCTGGCAGCGGTTTTTTGGACTCGGGATCGTGGAAACTGAAAATGATTTTGGCACCCAGGGGATACCGCCCAGCCACCCGGAATTGCTGGACTGGCTGGCCAGTGAGTTTATCCGGCTGGACTGGGGCATCAAGAATATCCACCGGACCATCGTGCTCTCGGCGACCTACCGCCAGTCGTCGCGGGTGAGCGAGAACTTGCTCAAACGCGACCCTCGCAACCAGTTACTGGCCAGGCAGACCCGGATGCGACTCGAAGCCGAGGCAGTCCGAGACCAGGCACTCGGGGCCAGCGGGTTACTATCCACCACGATGGGAGGCCCGGGTGTTTACCCACCACAGCCGGAGGGAATTTACATTCTCACCCAGCAGAAGAAAGCCTGGCCGGAAAGCCAGGGAGACGCGCGTTATCGACGTACGCTCTACACCTTTTTCTGGCGATCAAGCCCTTATCCCCTGATGCCCACATTCGACGCCCCAGGGGCAACCACCACCTGCACTCGTCGTTCAAGATCTAACACCCCCCTGCAGGCATTGCTGCTGGCAAATGACCGGTCATTTTTTGAGTTTGCCCAGGGCCTTGCCAGCGAGATTACCAGGGCCGACATCAGCCAGGATGAAGAGCGGTTAACCTATGCTTTTCGCCGAAGCCTTTCCCGGCTTCCCAGCGAACAGGAACTCACCCGCCTGATGGACTTCTTCAAGTCCCAGAGGGAGTACTTTAAATCCACCCCCGGCGATGCAGAAAAAGTCGCCCCGGCCAACCGGGCCGACGGTTTCCCACTGGAGGAAGCAGCAGCATGGACCGCGGTCTCTCGAGTCCTGTTCAACTTGGATGAATTCATCACCCGGGAATAAACCATGAGTCCCCACCACAAAGAACTTCGCCAGGGCACCCGTCGCCACTTCTTCGGAGATGCCGGCCTGGGTATCGGTAGCCTGGGACTGGCGTCGCTGCTGAACGGAACCGGTGTACTGGGAAAGGAAGAGGCGAGCCAGCAGGTCAACCCGCTCGCCCCACGCCAGGCACATTTCCCAGCACGTGCAAAGCGAGTTATTTACCTGTTCATGGCAGGTGGCCCGAGCCAGCTGGAGCTATTCGATTTCAAGCCGAAGCTGCAGGAAATGGATGGCCAGGTGATTCCCGAATCCTATGTAAAGAACAAGCGTTTCGCATTTTTAAAGAAAGATGCCAAGCTGCTTGGCACCCGTCGTGAGTTCAAGAAGCACGGAGAATCCGGACAGGAAATTTCCGGGTTGCTCCCGAACCTGGCGAGCATTGCCGATGAGATTGCCATTATCCGCACGGTAAAGACCGAGGTCTTTAACCACGGACCGGCAAAACTCTACATGAACACCGGATTCCAGCGATTCGGGCGACCAAGCATGGGCTCCTGGGTAACGTACGGTATCGGCAGCGAGGCGGATGACCTGCCTGGTTTCGTGGTTCTCCATTCCGGCCCCCGGGGACCACGGGGCGGGACCCCGCTCTGGGGAAGTGGCTTCCTGCCCTCCACTTACCAGGGAGTTCCCTTCCTTAACAGTGCCGAGCCAATCCTGAATCTCACGAATCCAGCCGGTGTTGGCCGGGCAAGCCAGGGCGATTTCATTGACGCGGTGACAGGCCTCAACGCCGAGCGACTGAAGCAGGTAGGAGACCCCGAAATTGCCACCCGGATCGCCACCTACGAGATGGCCTATCGCATGCAGTCCAGTGCCCCTGAACTGATGGACCTTTCAACCGAGACCAGGCAGACCCTTGATACGTATGGTATCGAGGACCCGGCCAAGCCAAGTTTCGCACGCAACTGCCTGCTTGCTCGGCGGCTGGTAGAAAAAGGGACTCGCTTCGTGCAGCTTTACCATACCGACTGGGATCATCATGGAAATGCCGGCACCAACCTGGGAGAACCGCTGGACCAGCGATGCGGTGAAGTGGATCAGCCAAGCGTGGCACTGATCAAGGACCTCAAGAAACGGGGAATGCTCGACGATACGCTGGTCATCTGGGGTGGAGAATTTGGACGGACACCGCAGGGCGAGCCTCGAGACACGCTGGGACGTGATCATCACATCGAGACCTATGCGATGTGGTTTTGTGGCGGTGGAATCCAGGGTGGCCAGACGATCGGGAAGACAGATGAACTGGGTTACTACGCCGTGGAAGATTCCACCCCGGTACATGATGTCCAGGCGACGGTGCTCCACCTGCTCGGCCTGGACCATTTAAAACTGACCTACCGGTTCCAGGGACGTGATTTCCGTCTTACCGATGTCGCTGGAAACGTGATCCATCGCGTGGTCAGCTAGGCATCCCGGGAGTCGAAGATTTCCGGGTTAACCAGGTTGTCAGGAACCTCGCCACGCAGGCATTGCACAACCTGGTTGCTGGCTCGTGTACGCAGGTCCAGCAGGGACTGCTCCGAGAGAAATGCCGCGTGCGGTGTCACGATCACGTGAGGGTGATTGTAGGGAGGCGCATCGAGCGGGGGGGGTTCTGGATCCTGCACATCCAGGGCAGCACCCGCCAACTGTCCCGAGTCAAGGGCCACGCTCAACGCCTGTGAATCGATCAGCCCTCCGCGGGCGGTGTTGATAAGGAACCTGCCAGGCTTCATCATTGCCAGTTCCGCCGCCCCAATCAGCCCCGCGTTCTCGTCATTGAGAGGAAGATGGAGGGAGACAAAGTCACTTCGCTCAAGTAGCTCAGGGAGTGGCAGGAGGGGGATTGTACCGGCTGGCCGCGAGAGATCACGACGCGTGGCGACGACCTCAAGTCCCAGTGCAGATGCTCTTTCTGCAACCGCGCGCCCGATCCGACCGAGTCCCACCAGCCCAAGTGTCCGGCCGGCAAGTCGCTGGAGCGGTGGTCCATGATCGCGAGCATAAACTCCATTTCTCGCATCCTGGTGAAAGATGCCAATGTTACGGGCCAGAGCAAGTAACAGGGCCAGCGTGTGTTCTGCGACTTCCAGCTGGCAATAATCCGGCACGTTAGTCACGGGAATTCCCCGCCTCGTACAGAATTCAACATCGATATTATCCAGGCCTATTCCAAGGCGTGCCACGACACGGCAATTCTCAACCGCCTCGATCACTTCCGCCGGGATCGGGGCCCAGCACGTCATGATGGCATCCACACTGGCGGCAAGGCGACGTAGCGTTTCACGATCGTCCGCAGGGGCAACTACCAGCTCGGCACCTGCCCGGGCCAGGACCTCACGTTCAATTTCAACATCAGGCCAGGAGTAATCCGATATTAACACGCGTTGTCGAGACATCTGTTGTCGACTGGGGAAAGATGGTGAAACCGGAATGATTGTCTGTCCGAACTATCGTCAGACCTCTACGACCTGTAAATAAAGATGCCGATAGCAACACATACCAGGAGTGCTACCACAACGAACAGGACAACTGTCCAGGCCAACTG
>JAPYUD010000461.1:0-3313 GCA_029936215.1 Pirellulaceae bacterium
ACTTCAAGGCAGATGGCAAGATGCTCACGCTCGATGCCCTGACTCCCGAGGAGGAAGAGGCGGGAAACAAGATCAGTGCAGGTGGGCAACAGTTTGGAAAATTCTACAACACCGACGATCGCTATAATCTCAAGCCATTGGGTACCGGCCCCTACGTCGTCAACGAGTGGGTGCGTGCGGACCGGGTGGAACTGGTTCGCAACCCCGCCCACTGGGAACCTGAACACGGGGGCTACCTGGACAAGATCATCGTCAAGTTCATCCCCGATAACGTTACCGCCATGCAAGCACTCAAGGCGGGTGAAATTGATTTCTTCTTTTCCATGACGCCCGAGCAGTTCTTCGAGGACCTGGACCCCCTGCCAGAATGGTTTTCCGATCGTTACGTCAGGGCCCAGTGGTTCAGTCCCGGATTCAGTTACGTCGGCTGGAACATGCTCAACCCGTTGTTCGAGGACCAGCGGGTGCGGGTCGCCCTCCGGCTGCTGTTTGACGTGGACGAGTTCATCGAGAAGAAGCTGCACGGCGCAGCCGTCCCGATCTCGGGAAGCCAGTATTTCTTTGGCCCAGGCTACGATCATGATGTCAAGCCGATTGGATACGACCCGGAAGTTGCCCGGGATCTGCTGGCCGACGCCGGCTGGATTGACACGGATGGTGACGGGGTACTCGACAAGGACGGCCAGAAGTTCGAGTTCGATTACCTGATGCCGACCGGCAACCCGGTCGTCCAGGAACAGGCTGCCATGATCCAGAAAGCATTCAAGGATGCCGGGGTCACAATGTCCATCAGCAACCTGGAATGGGCGTCATTTATTGACAAGGTAAAGGGCAAGGAATTTGACGTCGTCCGTCTCGGCTGGTCACAGTCACTGGAGAGTGACCCTTTCCAGATCTGGCATGGCTCACAAGCAGGCAAGGAGAAACGGAGCAGCAACCATGTCTCTTTCGTGGATGCCCAAGCCGATACGCTGATCGAGAAGTTGCGGATCACGCTGGACGAGGACGAGCGAAAGAAGATCCACTCCGCCTTTCACCGAATTATTGACCGGGAGCAGCCCTACATGTTCCTCTACACCTCCAAGACTTTCGGTGCCTACCACCGTCGCTTCCAGGGCGTGAAATGGTACAACATTCGTCCGGGGTTTGATCTCACCGAGTGGCATGTCCCCAAGGATCTGCAAAATCAAAACTGATACCCTCTCGTAGAGTCAAGGAATGCCCCCTGGGGAAAAATCCTGGTAGTTGAGCACGACCTCCCTGATGGCAATCAATCCCTATATCCTCGCATTCCTGCTAACCGTCCTGTTGGGCATCACCAGCCTGGTGTTGCTGGCGGTGAAAGGATCGGAGCTCAGCCGCTACGTTCTCAAGCGGCTGTTGATCATGATTCCGACCATCGCCGGGATCCTGGTGATTTCCTTCTGCATCATCAAGCTGGCACCGGGCGATCCCGCTGCCCAGAAGTTCGGCGGCGTGGGACAGGCAACCGGTGGAATGGATGCCCAGAAAGGGACCGAGCAGGCGGAGAAACGTTTCCGTGAAAAATACCACCTGGATGATTCTGTCCCAGTCCAGTTCAGCTACTTTCTCAAGCGGCTCTTCACTCTCGACCTGATCTACTTCCAGCAGGAAAAGGCAATCTGGCCGGACATGGTGGATGCGATGAAAATTACCATCGGGATTAACCTGGTGGTCTTTTTCCTGATCTACACCCTCGCCATTCCGATTGGAATATTCAGTGCTGCTTACCCGAATACCATTGCTGACCGGGGGATCACCTTCACGCTCTTTGTCCTCTATAGCCTGCCCTCCTTTTTTACAGCCGAGCTGCTGCGGATCTGGCTTTGTAATCCTGACCAGGCCATTTCCTTTCCAATCATGGGCCTGCACAGCACCAACGTCCCGGACGAGTTTTTTCCCTGGCTGCTGGACATGATTCACCACGTCGTACTACCCATTTGCTGTATGACCTACGCCGGCCTGGCTTATATCAGTCGCCAGATGCGGGCCGGGATGCTGGAAGTCGTCCGGCAGGACTACATTCGCACGGCCAAGGCCAAGGGAGCCAGCAAGCGGCGTGTGATCCTGGTTCATGCGCTGCGCAACAGCCTGTTCCCAATTATCACCCTCTTTGCCTCACTACTCCCCTTCCTGATTGGCGGCAGCGTGATCATCGAGACCATCTTTAATATTCCTGGCATGGGTCGCTTTGCCTTCGAGGGAGTTCTAAGGCGGGAATACGATGTGGTGATGGCAACCCTGACATTATCAGCCATCCTGACCCTGGCTGGCATCCTGGTCTCCGACATCCTCTACGTCATTGTGAATCCACAAGTCACTTTTGAAGACGGAAACTAAAAGCACCGTGGCAGAAACAACTCCCCCAGTATCGCCAACCACGCCAGACGAGGAAAAGCAGCTCGATGCGCTGCAGATCCCGGAAAGCGAAAACCAGTGGAAGCTGGTCTGGCGGGAGTTTCGTCGCCGCCGGCTAGCCGTGGCGGCCTATTACCTGATCGTGCTGCTGTTGACCGTGAGTATCTTTGCACCCTTCCTGGCGAACGATCGGCCGCTGGTTTACCGCGGTGTTAACCAGCAGCAGTACCGGGAAGCGAGTCGGAATATCAGTGCTGTCATTGGTGGGCAGATACGTGCCATTGCGGCGGGCAAGGAGAGCGAATTTTCTGGGCCCGGGCAGATCGTTCGTCAACAGATCCCCCTGATGGCGAAGCAATTAACTGCAGAGAAAGCAGCCTCCCTGGAAACACTGGGCGATCGGATTGCCGGCCTGGTCCAATCGCGACTGGAGAGCCCCCAGCTGTCAGTAGACCTGCGTGCGGTGCGAACAGAGCTGCGGCGAGATTTTGATGTTCGCAAGGTGGAGCTGGTCGCTGCCACTCACTGGCCAGTACTCACCGTGCTGACCTGGCTGGGAGTCATCCTGCTGCTGGCCAACGCACTCTACCTGCTCAGGCCCGTCTGGAAACGGCTACTGGGCCTGCTGCTTTCCAGTACCACGCTACGAACCCGTGCCCTGGCCCACCTGACCCTGATGGTTGGCGTGCCGATACTGGCCGGGTTCTCCTGGTGGCTGCTGGTCCCCACTCGCGTCGATCTGACTTCCTACAAGGAGGCCGTTTTCCAGACCGACAAGAACATCGCCAGCACGACAGCCGTGGTCTATGACTGGGCAATCTGGCCCGTGGTTCCTTACAGCCTGGACGAGATTGACCTGGATGCCAAGTATCTCAAGCCGGGTGCTTCCTCCAGCGGGGATATCCAGCGGAAGGCAACGGGCGCACTCCGGCCC
>JAPYUD010000462.1:0-3313 GCA_029936215.1 Pirellulaceae bacterium
TCCTCCACCGGGGAAGCATCCTCGCCGATGGACCTCTTGCCTCGCTGCTTGAGGGGCACGGGGGAGATGACCTGGAGCAGGTTTTCTTTGACCTCATCTCGCAGCATGACGAGGCCGGGGGCGAGGCGGATGATGTCGTTGCCGGGTCGGCAGGAGCGGGGGCATAGACGATGCGCTGGGTGAATATCAAGTGGATTTTTCTTCGCGAGATCCGAGACCAGCTGCGCGATCGCCGGACGATTTTTGCGATCCTGGTGCTGCCCGTGTTGATGTACCCGCTGATGGGAATGATGTTCCTGCAGATTACCCAGTTCGTGCAGGAACATCCTACCAAGGTGCTGTTGATTGGCACCGCGAACCTGCCCGACGATCCAAAGCTGATCGAGGAAGAACATTTTTCTGGTGAGTACTGTGACTCGCAGGAGCGACTGCTGCTGGATTTGACAATCAAGCCGGCACAGCAGGAGGGGAACCCGGAAGCAGCTCGGGCGGCGGCGGAGAAACTGATCCAGTCCGGGGACTACAACCTGGTGGTGGAGTTCCCCAACGGTTTTACCGGGCAACTGGAAAAATTCTGCCAGCAGGTGGATGCAGCCCGGAATGAGCAGGAGGACCAGCAGCTTGCCACGATTCCCTCTCCACGGATCTTCGTCGACAGTACCGATGACAAGTCCGGGATTGCCCGGCGGCGGGTAGAGAAAATTCTCAACAAGTGGCGGGAGGAGGTTATCGAGAGGATCTTTTCGGCAGGCAATATGCCGCTGGCCGCGTCCCGGCCGTTTGAGCTGGAAGAGCTGGACATCGCACGCGAGGAAAGTCGCCGGGTGGCGGTCTGGTCCCAGATGGTCCCCTACCTGATCCTGCTCTGGTCCCTGGTGGGGGCCTTCTACCCGGCGATCGATCTCTGTGCCGGCGAAAAAGAACGTGGCACCATGGAGACGCTGCTCAGCAGTCCTGCCGGCCGCGGTGAAATCGTGGCGGGCAAGTTGTTGACGATCATGACCTTTTCCAGCACCACGTCGTTGCTGAACCTTGCCAGTATCGGCTTTACCGGGTTCCTGGTCACCTCGCAAATGACCTCGATTTCACCCGGGCTGGGTGAACAATTCGGTGCTCCACCGCTGATCACCCTGCTCTGGATGCTGGTCATCCTGATCCCGGTCTCCCTCTTCTTCAGTGGCCTGACACTGGCGGTGGCCTCCTTTGCCCGCAGCACAAAGGAGGGACAGTATTACCTGGCACCGTTGATGTTAATCAGCCTGCCGCTGCTGACCCTGACGATGCTTCCCTCGGTCGACCTGACGCTCGGAACCAGCCTGATTCCGATCACCGGTGCGATGCTGCTGCTCGAGGCCCTGCTGGAGGCTGAGTATGCAATGGCACTGCAGTATGCACTGCCGGTGTTGGGAATGACCTGCTTTTGCTGCTTCCTTTCCATCCGCTGGGCGATCTACCAGTTCAACAGTGAATCGGTGCTGTTCCGGGATAGTGAACGCTGGAGCCTGCGCCTCTGGCTCAGACAGCTGGCCCGCCAGCGCGGAGATTATCCCGGCATGGGGGCAGCACTCAGCTGTGCACTGGTGATCCTGGTGCTAAGGTTCTTTGCCAATTTTATCGTCACCCCGTCCGAGGACTGGCAGTCCTTTTTTAGTCTCAATATCCTTGCGCAGCTGGTGACGATCGCCCTGCCGGCAATTGTCCTGGCCTTCTGGCTGAGCCGTCGCCCGAGTCGTGCCCTGCGGCTCTCGATGCCCCCCCTTGCTGTCCTGCCGCTGGTCGTCCTGCTGGCGGCCACTCTGCATCCAGCCATGGTCATGCTGGGGGAGTGGATCCAGCAGCTTTACCCGCTCAGCCCGGCCAGCCAACAGATGCAGGAAGTGATGGCAGGTCTTTTTGAAGGGGCCCCGCTGCTGGCGGTGATCCTCTTTCTTGCCGTCACCCCGGCCCTTTGCGAGGAACTTGCATTTCGCGGATTCATCCAGACCTCCCTGGAACAGCGGCTCAAGCCCTACACGGCGATCTTGGTCACCAGCTTCTTCTTTGCTGTCACCCATGGCATGCTTCAGCAATCGCTGAGTGCTTTTTTTGGCGGTATTGTGATTGGCGTGATCGCCTGGCGAACAGGGAGCATCCTGCCCTGTATGCTCTATCACCTTACCCACAATGGCATCCTGGCAGTTGCCACGCTGTTGACGGTGGAACATCTCGAGTCGAGTCCAATACTCCAGTTCCTGCTTGAATCGGGTGACGAGGGAATCACCTACTCGCTGGCAGCGACCTGGGCCGGCCTGGCCATCGCCGTGGTGCTGGTAGCGGGCCTCTGGCGAATCACCAGGCGGCCATCCCCACAGGACTAGTGGAGTCGGATCTCATGCAGCAGATACCCCATCAGAAGATATCGGCCCGCTGGGTACTGACGATGTGTGGCGAGCTTCTGGAGAACGGGGTCGTCGAGATCCACGAGGGCCGAATCACCAACGTGCGACCGGTACGACCTGGTGAGGAGCTGCTGGAGCTGGGAGAGGTGGCCCTGATACCAGGCCTGGTCAACACCCACACGCACCTGGAATTCAGCACGCTTGTCCAGCCGATAGAGGCACCCTCGTTTACCGACTGGATTCGCCAGCTTGTCAGCTATCGCAGCGAGCACCTGGCGACAAGCGAGCAGCGACGTGCCGCGATCCGCCAGGGAATTACAGAGAGTATCAGCTCGGGTGTGACGACGATTGGCGAGATTGCCAGCGACTCTCAAAGCGGCCAGGCCTATGCCAGCTTGCCCGCGCCGAGCGTGGTGATGCGCGAGGTGATCGGCACGGCGGCGGCCGACGAGCAGGATCGCCTGGCAATGGTTGAGCAGTTCCACTCCACGGTGCCCACCGATGCCAGCTGGCGGCCTGCAATCAGCCCTCATGCGCCCTACACGGTGCGTTGTTCCCTTCTGCAGCAGCTTGTTGAGTTTTCCACGCAGCACCAGCTACTCTCGGCGATGCACCTGGCCGAATCAACAGACGAATTGCAGCTGCTCGAGCGTGGGGATGGACCATTGCGAGAGCTGCTTGCAGAACTGGATGCCTGGCACGAGGATGCGACTGATCCGGGGTTCGGACTCTCGGGATACCTGGATTCTCTTTGCCAGGGGCCTCGGTCGCTGGTGATTCATGGGAATTATCTGGACCCGTCTCACTGGCAGCAGCTGGCGGAACATCGTGACCGGGTCTCCCTGGTTTACTGTCCCCGCACGCACAGTCATTTTGGTCACCCGGGCTACCGGCTGGCAGAGCGACTGGCCGCGGGTGTACGGGTTGTGCTGGGG
>JAPYUD010000463.1:0-3310 GCA_029936215.1 Pirellulaceae bacterium
CGTGTTGTTGACTGGTATGGGAGTTGCTCTTTACGTCATCCTGACGGGCACCAAGCCCGTTCCGGCCATTGTTGCAGCCCAGGCGGTTACCGTTCTGGCAGCCCCGCTGATTGGTGGGGTGATGTTGTGGCTAACGAACAGTGAGGAAGTAATGGGGGAGGATACCAACAGCCTGCTTGTCAATGTGGTGGGTGGAATTGGACTCCTGCTGCTGCTGGCGATGGCCTGGTACACGGCCGCCTACAAAGTCTGGCCCGCCATCGTGGGCTAATAATATCGCACCTTCAGGGAATCACATGTCGATCACACCGGAACAGAAATTGCTTGAATTGAGCAAGGAATTGCTCACATCGATCGACGAGGGGAACTGGGAGGCCTACTCGAACCTCTGTGATCCCACGATCACGGCGTTTGAACCGGAGGGTGTGGGAAGCCTGGTCGAGGGGATGCCGTTTCACCAGTTTTATTTTCAGCGAGAGGCAACCAGCGGCCGCCACCAGTCATCGATCAGCTCTCCCGAGGTACGCATGCTGGGAGAGGATGTTGCCTTGGTCACCTATATCCGGCTGGTCCAGCGAGAAGACCACCGGGGCCGGCTCAGTACCCGTGGCTTCGAGGAATCGCGGATCTGGCAGCAGCAGCAGGGGAGCTGGAAACATGTCCATTTCCATCGCTCTTTGGCAGGTAAAATACGTCTTTAGAGCCGTTAAACAGCTTGCCCCCTGACGGTTAAACAACCAGTGCTGGCCAGTTGCGATTCCCAGGAAAGGACATTTCCCCGATGAAGGCACTGGTTACAGGCGCAACTGGATTTGTCGGCAGGCGGCTGCTGGAAAAGCTCACATCCCCGGTGATTCTCACCCGGGATCCCGAGCGTGCCCGGCAGCAGATTGACCGTGACGATGTTCGCTATCACGCCTGGAATGCCGATGAGGAAATCCCTCCAGCCGAAGCCTTTGACGGGGTGGACGTGGTTTTTCACCTGGCGGGAGAGTCGGTGGCGAAGGGCCGTTGGACTGCTGCCAAGAAAAAACGGATCCTTGACAGCCGTGTGATCGGAACACGAAACCTTGTCGAAGGTTTGCGGGCGATGGAAAATCCGCCGGGCGTGCTCGTTTCTGCCTCGGCAGTCGGCTTCTATGCATCACGTGGAGATGAGATCCTTTCGGAACAGTCCAGCCAGGGGGATGATTTTCTTGCCGACGTCTGCCAGCAGTGGGAAGCGGAATCCGCCCGCGCGGAAGAATTCGGTATCCGGGTGGTGAATCCTCGCATCAGTATCGTGCTGGGAACCAGTGGAGGCGCCCTCAAGCAGATGCTTACCCCCTTCCGCTTCGGTGTGGGCGGCCGCCTTGCCAGTGGTCGCCAGTGGATGCCCTGGATTCACATTGACGACCTGGTTGCGGCAATGCTGCGGATGGCGACGAGCCCGGAACTGAGTGGCCCGGTCAACGCGGCAGCCCCGGGCGAGGTGACTAACCTTGAATTCACCAAGACACTCGGGCGTGTTCTCAAGCGGCCAACGTTTATTCCCGTGCCGCGTTTCATGTTGCGGCTGTTGATTGGGCAGTTTGCCGATATCCTGGTCGCTTCCAGCCGGATTGCTCCCCAGCGACTGCTGGATGCCGGGTTCCCGTTTGCCTATCCTGACCTGGAAGCGGCCCTCAGACACCTGCTCGAGCGGGACTAGTTTTTTTTCTTCCATCTCCCTGGTGAATGGTCCAATGTCATTGCAGAAGTGGAAAAAACTCAATCGCAGTATCCACGACTGCGAACTCTGCCCACGGCTGATCTCCCATTGCCACAAAGTGGCACGGGAAAAGCGCAGGGCATACCGGGACGAACCGTACCGGGGCGGACCGGTTGAGAATTTCGGGGATCCGGCGGCCCGGCTGCTTCTGCTGGGGCTGGCTCCTGGTGCCCACGGGGCAAATCGTACCGGCCGGATGTTCACCGGTGACCGGAGTGGGGACTGGCTTTACCGTGCACTCCATAAGGCCGGGTTTGCATCCCAGCCGGAATCTACATCGACCGACGACGGGCTGGAACTGACCGACTGTGCCATCACCAATGTCTGCCACTGTGCTCCTCCCCAGAATCGACCGAGTTCCGAGGAGATTCGTAATTGCCTGCCCTGGCTGGATGCCACGATCGAGATCCTGCCGGTGCGGGTTTTTCTTGCGCTTGGAGGGATCGCATGGAACGGGGTATTTGATTACCTCAAGTCCCGCGGAGACTGGCAGGGTGGTCGGCCGGCTTTTTCTCACGGCGCCGAGCAGCAACTCGACGATGGTCGGATGGTGCTGGGAAGTTACCATCCAAGCCAGCAGAACACTTTTACCGGCCGACTTACCGAGCCAATGTTTGACTCGATCTTTGCCCGTGCTGTCGAGTTGCTTGGCAACTGATGTGGGTCAGGGGGAGAAGGCTTCCAGCGGAATAGGTTCACCGCCGCTGCGCGTAAACATGGCCTTGAGATGATCAAGGTTCACCTGCTTGGATAACTGCCTCACGGACCCGTCAGAGAACAGGGTGGTGAAGGTCTTTTGTGTGTTCGCCCCCCAGCCCTGGATGCCTGTTTCTTCCGTCAAAACCATTTCGTCCGGCTGGGTCCAGGGAATTGCCAGTTGTTCGCCAACTTCCACCAGCAGGATTGTCTTTGAGGTACCGTCGGCGATATCAGCAAGTCTGTGGCCATGCATGTAGACCTTGCTGTTCCCAATTGCCAGTGGCTGCCGGGTTTTGTTCGGTGGTGCCATGGCACTTGCCTTGTCCGGCAGGACGAGGGCCCGGTAATTTGTCTTCCCTGCCACAGGTGCACTCAACGGCGATTGGTACAGCGGGGGGATCCGGGGGATCAGTTTCTTGTTGTGCTCGCTATCCCAGGGCTCATTCAGTCGAAACTGGCGATACAGCGCTTCCTGTTCGACAAACGGCAGGATGTGTACTCGCCAGCTCAGTAGCTTTTTGTCATCCTGGTTGACACTGTAAGCAGCGGGAAGAGAAGCGTAGGTGTTGTGCCAGGTGAGCATCCCGAGTCCCAGTTGTTTCATGTTGTTCATCGAGGCCATCTGGCGTGCCGCCTGGCGGGCTGCCTGGACGGCCGGCAACAGGAGAGCTGCCGTGATCGGGATGGTGGTCACGGAACCGCCTCCCAGCGGGATTGATTTGACACTCCGGTAAACAAGGGCATTCTCTGTTCGCGTGAGGACGCCGTATTGTGGTTTGAGGTGAGGAAGGATCGCTTCGGCGGTTGGGAACTGGTGGACTTTCAAGTCAATTCCATCCTCCAGCAGTTGCTGACCAAGGG
>JAPYUD010000464.1:0-3300 GCA_029936215.1 Pirellulaceae bacterium
TTCCACGCACCGCAGTTCTGCATTCTGCGTGTGCCTGCCACTGGAGGCATAGATATAGCCATCCAGGTAGATCGGCGTGTTCCAGTGTGTCTCCAGCATTTTCTGGCGGGTCGATACCTTGTCTTTCCAGATCACCTCGTAACCTCCTGGCCTGACCTTGAGCAAGGAGGCTCCGGCGCCGTAAGTTTCCGAAATAAGTACTTCATCCCCCACCACCACCGGCGTGGCGGCATTCACGCTTTCCAGGATGCTGGCGCGCCAGGGGTAATGGAAATCAATTTTCCCGCTTGCCGGTTCAAATCCCACCAGGCCACCACGGGCAAACATGAAACCCCAGCGGCGGTCCCCGATGGTGGTTACCAGCGGGCTGGCATAGCCGGCCAGTTCATCCGATACCTGGTATTTTACCTCCCCGGTGTACTTGTCGAAGGCAACAATTCCACTCCCGTTTCCTTCCACCAGGTCAATTTGTCCCGGGGGAATTCCCTGGGCGTCCTTGGGGCTCCCTCCGACCATCACCAGCAGCAGGTCTCCCTCGATAACCGGGGTGCTGCCAACTCCGAAGAAATTCTGGACGACCCCGAATTGCTCGTTGATCTCATGCTGCCAGACGAGGGCGCCGTCACTTGCCCGCAGGCAGATCAACGTCCCTTCCACGCCATAGATGTAGACACGGTTTCCCTCGACCACCGGGCTGCAGCGGGGGCCGGCATCGTAGCCGAAAAGATCGGCGTACTCGGTCGAGTAATCAAACTGCCAGAGCAACTTGCCGGTCTCGGCATTGTGGCAGTTGACAAGCGTCACCTCGTCGACCTGGTCAAACTGGAAGTAACGGCCCTTGCTGACCGAACCGATGCCGTAGCTTGTTCCCAGTTTCGCCTGCCAGAGGATCTTTAGTTTTCCCTCCGACCAGTCAGTAATAATTCCCTTTTCCGGGGAGGAGCTGTTCCGGTTGGGACCGAGAAAGCTTGGCCAGTCGCTTCCCTCACTTCGGGTGGAAATGTCCTCCAGGACATCGTCTTCCCCCCGCGGCGCCGGCACGCGTTTCTTTTTCAGCAGCGCCACGTTGAATGTCTCGTTCAACGGAGGTCCCTCCACGCCCTCGCTTCTCGTTTCGGGCTTTTCGCCCTGCCCCAGGTCGCTTTTTTACGGGTTCAAGGTTGTCGCCAGGTTGGCCGGTTCCTGTTCAGCCGTTTTTCCACCACTGCTCGAAGTCGTACAGCCGGTGGCTGTCCAGAGGCAGGTCAGAAGGAGCAGGGAAAGGGGGCGTGACATGGCAGGTATCCCATCAAGCGGAGAGATCTTTCATATCCGGGTAGCTGGATATTATAACAACGAACAGGAAAATCGCGACGTGACAGGGGAATCGTCCATGCTGATCATCAATGACCGGATCGCCATCCCGCTCCGTGAACTGAAATTCCGATACTCTCGCAGCCAGGGGCCAGGTGGCCAGAACGTTAACAAGGTCAACACCAAGGTCATGCTTCGCTGGCCCGTGAGACCGGGTGAAATGATGCCCGACGATGTCTGCCAGCGGATTCAGGACGTTTACCACCGCCGTATCAACAAGAAGGGGGAACTGGTCCTTACCAGCTCACGTTTCCGTGACCAGTCACGAAACGTGGCCGATTGCCTGGAAAAACTGAGAGCCCTGGTTGAGAAAGTGGCCAGTCCGCCACGACCCCGTCGGCCCACGCGACCGACACGGTCTTCGATCCAGCGACGGCGAAAGAAAAAACATCAAAGGTCGGAAAAGAAATCGCGCCGCAAGCCTCCTCGTGGTGATGAACTTCATTGACCGTGGCAGGATTTCAATTTTCTTCGATTCCGGTCTGCCGGCGGAACACAATCATCACGGCGCTTGCTATAATCCGTGCGTCCCGCGGGGCGATGAGACGAATCACCGTGGGCGGAGAGGGATACCGAAGATGCCGGGCAAGAGAGATTTTGACGAGATTCTCAGCGGCTGGCCATATGAGCCGGAGGGTCTTGGTGTCCGCCTGGTGGTTGCGTCCGGGGATCGCGAGGTGATCCAGATCCGTGTCGACATGGGGATTCTCCAGCTGGAAACCACCGGCCGGCCTGATGGCACGGAACCCTCTGGCCACGAGACCTACTATGATTTCCTGCTTGGCGAGGTGCTCAGCGAGGGAGAAGAGTGGCAGATGGACGACGAGCAGTGTACCGAGGTCGACCGCGAGTTCATCCAGTTCTACCATCGCCGGGTCAGCTGGCTCAAGCTGAACCGTTACCACCGAGCCGTGCAGGATGCCAACCATACACTCGGGCTGATGGATCTTTGTCGCCTGCACTCCCCGGATGAACACTGGACCATCTCGCATGAACAGTATCGCCCCTTCGTGATGTTCCATCGCACCCAGGCCCAGGCATTTGCCGGGCTGGAGGAGGAAGGGGCAGAAAAAGCGATCCAGGCGATTAACCAGGGCCTGGGCCAGCTGCAGGAGTTGTTTGAGCAGCACGAGGCGTCAGATTCCTTCGAGGATGATGAACTCGTCATGCGTCTTGTCGAAATGCGGGAATCGATGCGGGACGAGTACGAGGTTGGGCAGACACTCCAGGAAAAACTCGCCGATGCTGTCGCCCGGGAAGAGTACGAGCTGGCAGCACAGTTGCGAGACCAGCTCTCCCAGCAGTCTGCCAACTAGAGAACCGCACGCTTCCGCTACGGCTGCTGGAGCAGGATGCGACGCACTTCCAGGATCGTGCGAGGCTTGCGGTGGATGGTGAGATGGTCCGAATCGACCGTGATCTCCGAGTCCGCTGCCTGGAAACGAGAACTTTCTGAACCGACAACACCGTCACTTCCTGACGAAAACCTGCTCACCAGACTGTTTCCCGGGATTTGACCGGCGATGTTGTGGTAGCTCACCCAGGGTGCCAGGGGAGTCCTGGCCAGGACCGGGAAGATGGGGGACGTGGTCGAGAGTGAATCGATGCTGGTGGTGGTCGTCAAGAGCGAGGTGTCATGGAAAAATCCTGGGTTCTGGTGGACCAGTTGGTCGCTGGACCCGATCAGCTGGGTGGGTAACTCGATGATTTTCTGGCCCAGCCAGCGTGTGTAGTCATTGGCAAACTGGCTTCCCTGGAAAGGGGTTGCCATCGTGATCACTCGCCGGATTGACCGGTTGGGAGAAAAGAAGACAACGCTGGCAAGCTGGTTGCGCAGTTCTGCTGCCCCCTTGAGCTGGTCAAATGGCCGGTGGCTAATAAGGTTCCAGATCTCATCGCCAGGTTCGATCGTCTGCATCAGGGAGATCAGGCCTCCCATGCTATGGC
>JAPYUD010000465.1:0-3291 GCA_029936215.1 Pirellulaceae bacterium
CTGCACAACCGACTCTCCGCTCGCTATCCTTCGAAACCACGGATTGCCGCCGGCATGACAACGGGAATCATTTCCGTTGCCGTTATCGCCCCCCTTGCTTTCGCCGCCATCTTCGCAGTTTCTGAAGCCTCATCAATTATTAGACATTTTCACTTCGACGACGTGGGGCCGGTCCTAGAGCGTGTTCGAACGAAATTGGGTTTTGACCAACCCCATATCAAGCACATCCGCGAACTTTATTTTTCCATCGAACAGGGACCCGCTGGCTTGCCACTTGGGAATGAAGCTGCCCTTGACTCATGGCAGCAGGACGTTGCAACGCGGGCTGTTGCATTGCAGGAAAGCTGGAAGGGGGGAACGGACAGCCTGGTTTGGAAGAATTTCCACGAATCAGCTGACCTCCTTTCCGGAATTAGCACAGAAGATATCGATGGAGCCGAATCCCTCCTCGCTGGCGCCCGCAAGGCGGTGCTGGCCCTGGAAAAAGAGGTTCTTGGCGGACGATATCGCGCCATGATCATCACTTCGCTTTATCCGTCCGAGGCCGAACTTAAGGGGCTGGTGGACCGTTTGCTGAATTCCGGCCTTGACCAGAAACTCCTGTCCCTGGGGGCTTCGACCCTGGCGATTGCCCTGCAGCTGCTGTTCGGCCTTGCAATCATGCTTATTGGAATCTACTTCTTCCTTATCGACGGCCCCCGAATGCTTGAAAATGTAATGCGGCTTTCGCCATTGGCGGATAGTTATGAAAGAGAGCTTGTTGTTGAATTTGGCAAAGTGAGCCGCGCAGTCGTACTCGCGACGCTCCTTTCCGCCATTGCCCAGGGGCTTCTCGCAGGTGTTGGCTACTGGTTTGCTGGCCTGGAATCCGCCTTCCTGCTCACGCTCCTAACGATCTTGCTTGCCATGGTCCCCTTCGTTGGGGCAGCCGCTGTCTGGCTTCCGGCAAGCCTCTACCTCATGCTTGGAACGGACCACGTACTCGCGGGTGCATTCCTTGCTGCATACGGAGCAATTCCGGTATCGCTGGCAGATAATATCATCAAACCCATGGTTCTCAAGAACCATTCACAACTTCACCCATTATTTGCATTACTAAGCGTCCTTGGTGGCGTCCAGGCGCTCGGTCCGATCGGTATTCTGATTGGACCAATGGTCGTCGCTTTCCTTCAGACCCTGCTCAACATGCTCCATCGTGAAATTGGAGCACTTGAAAAAGCAGCGAAAAAAGCTGAGCAAGGCTGACCTCTCGCCCATCACGGCGCTACGAGTTTGCCTCTCCGTCGGCCCTCTGCTCGTTCTTCAATCGTTTATGCCGTCGGTAAAGGCCCGCGAATAACATTCCAAGGTATACATTCGCCCCAAGCGACCCCACCAGTGCCAATATCGCCATGACTAACGGCGCCCAGGGTCGTTCTCGTTCGTTTGCCACCGCCCCCGTGTCCGTGTCCGTGGTCAAGTCGATCGCGTACGCGGCAACAGCCACGCCGCCTTCCGTGGAAATCGTGGGGGCCACATCCCGTTGCTGGGCGACTCCGGCCAGTCCCACCGGCGGCGCCACCTCGGTAACAGGAAGGATTGGGAGGAATTCCCCCGGATCATCTGTTCCCTCATCAAACACGAGTTCCGCTGTCTTTTCGATTTCGCTCGAAGAGACCTCGGAATCATTCTCTTCACCGGGAATTGAATCTGGGATAACGGCCTCAGGCAGAGGGAGTCCCCCTGGTATCGCAAATTCCGATTCGCGGTCTTCGCTTACCGGACCGGGGGGACCCAGTTCCGGGGGTGTCGCAGTGAGGACCGGAGGTGGCAGGACGTACTCCTTTTGGATCGGCTCGGGACTTCCCGAAATCTCCAGGACGTCCTCGCTGGGTAACGGTGGGCCCGTATCGGCGGGACGGTCCACGCCGACGGTTGGCGTGGAAACTGGGACCAGTGTTTTACGCGGCAAAGGACCATTTCCTACCTGGAGGCGAATTTGCGTGATTGTTCCTGCCGAGGCGTCAATCAGACTGGTGATCGCTTCCCCGTCCTCGAGTCGAGCGAGGACCGCGGGTTCAATTTGGAGGATGTATTCTCGCTGGCCCGGCTTGCCTGGCAGATCTGCCCAGCCAACATCAATTCCAAGCAAAGAAGTTATAAGAAGGGGGAGTGCAGGGTGCATGGTCAGGGTCTCCGGGAATTAGGCGGCGTCTCGTCCTTCGCTCTCCAGGTCGTCATTCACGTTTGGCTCCATCTCTTCAGACGGATCCTCTAAATCCTTTTGAGGCGGCCCAGTAGTTGATATCTGCAGCGTCTCCATAGTCTCGGTTGCTTCCGCCAGGTTTTCATGTCCAGCAATGTCCGCCTCAACGAGCTCACTGGCCGATTCCTGTAATTCATCGCCGCTGGACGGCTGACGCAATCGCGGCGGATGTGCGGGCCGCAGCTTGAGGACGCGCGAGTTGATTCCCAAATCAGCGAACAGTTCGTTTACATGGTCATGGCAGGTGAAGAAAAGTACCTGGTGGCCCATCTCCGCAAATTCGCAGATCGCTGTAATTGCAAGCCCCGTACGTTCCGCATCAAAGTTTACAAGCACGTCATCCAGAACGACCGGCAAGACGATACCTCGTTTTCGATACCCCTCTATCAATGCGAGCCGAAGCGAAAGATAGACAGTCTCCCTTGTTCCACTACTGAGAGATTCCAGCGGCCAGACCTGATTTGATTCATCGTCAAGCAACAGTGCATTCTCGTCGATTGGTGTCCAGATCCGTGTATACCGCCCCCCGGTCATCTTCCGCAGCCACCTGGAGGCTTCCTGGAGTGTTTCCGGTTGACGATGGCTCTCATAATCTTCCCGAACGATGCCAAGAACTCGCCTCGTCGCCTCCCAGGCACGCCAGGATTGAGCCGCTCGTTCGTGCTGATGGGTTACCGCGGAAAGTTCCAACTGGGCCACTGCCAACGAATTGTCCTCTTCCATCGCAACTAACTCCGCATCCAGTGCCCCCGCTCTCTGGTTCAACTCGTCGCGTTTATCCTGGGACCGATCAATCTCCTTATCGATTGAAAGGAGTGTCTCGCTGACATCCGTGTCGCCGGTCTCATCAAGGACAGCCTCGACCTCCGGTCGATCCAGGTTCTCACCGATCGCCAAATCAATCTGTTCGTCAATCTCCTTGAGTTGCAATCTGAAATTCAGGAATTCGGAGTGGCGAGTTGCCTGGGAGCGAAACTCATTTTCTGATGGGCAGCCCGCCTGCGCAAACATGGAACTGCGGCGAGTCTCCAGTTCCTCCACCAGGA
>JAPYUD010000466.1:0-3270 GCA_029936215.1 Pirellulaceae bacterium
GGCTTGGCCTGGCCCGCTGGCTAACATCGCCAACCCATCCACTCACTGGGCGGGTCGCTGTGAACCGTCTCTGGCAGATGTGTTTTGGTGATGGGCTGGTTGGCACACCGGAGGATTTTGGTAGCCAGGGTTCCGCTCCCTCCCATCCCCGGTTGCTGGACTGGCTGTCACGTGAGTTTGTCTCCCGGGGCTGGGATGTCAAGCAACTGGTCCGGACGCTTGTCTGCTCCTCCACCTATCGCCAGCAGAGTACGGCCTCGGCCCAGGCAAGATCGCTGGATCCGGAAAATCAGCTCTACAGCCGGGCGACCAGTTACCAGCTGTCGGCCGAAATGATTCGGGACAACGCCCTGGCGGTGAGCGACTTGCTGGTTGCACGGCTGGGAGGACCCTCGGTACGTCCCTACGAGGTGGCTGTCTCCTTCAAGCCGGTCAAGCGGGACGATGGGGCAGGCCTCTATCGCCGGAGTGTCTACACCTACTGGAAACGTACCGGCCCGGCACCTGCGATGATGGCACTGGATGCATCCAAGCGGGATATCTGCGTGGTCAAGCGGGAACGGACCAGTTCACCGGTCCAGGCCCTGGTGATGCTTAACGATCCCCAGCTGGTGGAAGCCTCGCGGGTTCTTGCACATCAGCTGGTAAAACGCCATGGCGAAAATTCTGGCCAGATCGTGATCGAGGCCTTCCGTCGTCTGACCAGTCGTCGACCATCAGATGGGGAAAAGCAATTGCTTTTCCAGCTTTACCAGGAACAACTTGATCACTATGTGGAAAATCCGGAAGCGGCAGTTGCCCTGCTGGCAACCGGCCAGGCCCGGCCCACAGGCGAGTTGCCGGCAGGGCAGGTCGCGGCAGTGACGATCGTGGTGAACATGCTGATGAACTTTGATGCCTGCGTGATGAAGAAATAAATAGAGAGGCGCCAGATGAAAGATCGACTCTGTAGTGGATACGAACCGGCAGCAGGAATGAGCCGCCGGGAGTTGCTCGGGAAGTTCGGCATGGGGCTGGGAGGAATCGCCCTGGCAGACCTGCTGGCCGGTAACGCTGCAGGGGAAGGGGGATCGGTAAAAAAACTTCACCATCCGCCACGAGCGAAGCGGGTGATTTACCTGTTCCAGAGTGGTGCCCCCTCACAGATGGACCTTTTTGACCACAAGCCACTGCTGAAGGAAAAACACGGGACCGAGTTGCCTGAGAGCATCCGCAAGGGACAACGATTGACCGCCATGTCCGGCAACCAGGCGAGTCTGCCACTGGCTGGTTCCCCTTTCAAGTTCCAGCAGCACGGCGAGAGCGGTGCATGGCTAAGCGAGATCCTGCCGCAAACCGCCACGGTGGCCGATGACCTTTGTTTCATCAAGTCCATGTATACCGAGGCGATAAACCATGGTCCGGCCGTCACTTTCCTGCAGACAGGCTCCCAGTTTCCCGGCCGTCCAAGCATGGGAGCCTGGCTCAAGTATGGCCTCGGATCAGAGAACGAGAACCTGCCTTCCTTCGTCGTGATGGTGACCAAGAACAAGGGGGGCCAACCACTGGTCTCGCGACTCTGGGGGAGTGGTTTCCTGCCATCCACATTCCAGGGAGTCCGTTTTCGCAGCGGGGCAGAGCCGATCCTGTACCTGAACAATCCCAAGGGAGTGGATGCCGCGGGTCGCAAGCTGATGCTTGCCCGCCTCCGGGAACTTCACCAGTTGCAGCTGGTCGACAACCCTGACCCGGAGATCGAATCGCGGATCGCCCAGTACGAACTCGCCTACCGGATGCAGATGTCCGTGCCGGAAGTGATTGATCTCTCCGATGAACCAGAACACGTTTTCAAGGCCTACGGGGAGGATGCCCGCAATCCCGGGACCTTTGCCGCTAACTGCCTTGTCGCCCGTCGATTGGCCGAACGTGGTGTTCGTTTTATTCAGCTCTACCATCCTGGCTGGGACCAGCACGGGAACCTGCAGGGAGGAATCAGTAACCAGGCCAGGGAGACCGACCGGGCCTCGGCTGCGCTGGTAAATGATCTCAAGCAGCGAGGGATGCTTGAGGATACGCTGGTCATCTGGGGGGGTGAATTTGGCCGCACGAATTACTGCCAGGGAAAGCTCAGTCCCAATAACTTCGGCCGTGATCACCATCCTCGCTGTTTCAGTATCTGGATGGCGGGTGGGGGTGTGAATGCTGGAACCAGCTATGGCCAGACCGATCCCTATTGCTACAACGTGGCCCAGAACGGTGTGCATGTGCATGACCTGCACGCGACCATCCTGCACCTGATGGGGATTGACCACCAGCGGCTCACCTACAAGCACCAGGGTCGCAACTATCGCTTGACCGACGTGCATGGCAACGTCGTGGAAGGCCTGCTCGGCTAGCCGCCGGGTGCAAACGGCGGCTTGTCAAAGGTGGAACCGTCACCGAGCACGCGGGGATCCTTCAGGGATTTGAGTTCCTCGAGCAACTGCTGCCGAAGCCGCTCCTGGATCTCGGCGTAATCTGGTTCACCGGCCACGTTGTGGACCTGGTCCGGATCGTCAGCCAGCACGTAGAGCTCCTCGCCGGGACGCTTGTTGAAAGCGTACTCGTAGTACCCCCGGTACTTTTCATCGTTGCGGTGCTCCACGATCCAGGCCTTGGTTGGGCTGCCATCGAGGTCCCCGAAGGTAATAAAGGTATTGTTTTCCAGCGCTGAGGTATCAGGCATCATGTCCGGGCCAAGGTTATATGGATTTCCCATCGGCCAGCGGTCTGGCTTGAAGTTGATGATATAGAGATACTCGGTCGTGCGAAGTGCCCGCTGGGGATATGGCAACTGGCCGTCCCTCGCACGGGCAACATGACGTTCGCGTCCGGTGATCACCCAGGTCCGCCCTGGATCAACCTGACCGCTTTTTCTTGACTCCAGCACTGGCAGCAGGCTTCGGCCTGTCATCACGTCGGGAATATCGACTCCTCCCATTTCCAGGAAAGTTGGGGCGAGGTCCATCAGGTTGACCAGGTCATCCACGATGCGGGATTTTTTCTGGCCCGGCATGGAGACCAAGAGGGGTACGCGGACGCCAAAATCGTAAAGGTTGCACTTGCCGCCAGGGAACCCGGGGGCCCCGTGGTCGCCGCTCACCACCACGATCGTATTATCCATTTGTCCTGTTTCTCTGAGCATTTCAAGCAGGACTCCCAGGCCCGCATCAAAAGCCTGGACCTCGCCCAGGTAGTCGGCAAAGTCCTGCCGCACGGTATGCACGTCCGGCAGGAACGAAGGCAACTTCC
>JAPYUD010000467.1:0-3262 GCA_029936215.1 Pirellulaceae bacterium
GTCCGGGATGTGGAAACCTGTCCCAGATGACGAACTGGATGAATCGGAACCTATACTCGCCCAAACCTCACGGCCGATCATGAAATAAACGAACGCACAGAGGAAACTAGCGACCACGATTATCCAAGTGATGCGAATAATCAATGGCGTGACATATTTCTCAAATTTCCAGTCGAACAGGTCGAGGATCGAGTTGGAAGATTCAAATCGCTGGCTGACTGCCTTGCGGTAAGTCGACTGGCCCGTTGGGAGCGGCCGGCTGCTTGTGGAAACTGCCTCAGCGACCTGAACTGCCGTCGGAAGAGGCTGGGCAGCCACCGGTTCCTGCCGATCGGCCACCACTATTTGTTCCTGTTCCTGTTGCTTTTTCAGCTCCACTGCCGCCTGCTCCTTTTGCTCCTTCTGCCGCTGGCCCGTTTCCTGGGCCTGTTTAAAGAGAACCGTTTTCCCAAACATCTTCCACTCGTTACCCGTATGCTGCTGGCTGGCAATCGGAGTTTTTTTCTTTATCTCTCCACGGAGAAAAAGTGCAACAACCTGCTCACTGGTGAGAGGACCAAGAACACTGTCTGAAGAGAAGCCTGATTTTTGGATGAACCAGTCCGACATTCCAAATACCCCCGGGAAAACAACAGCCTGTAGTTGCTTTTTACACTGGAGCGCCCCTGCCTGCCAGTTTTTTAGCCGTCCGCCCTTGCGAGTCCCTTCTCAGGAGCCCCGGCGGTCCGCTCGGCGGCGGTCATTCTTGTGAAGCAATCTCTTTCGCAGCCGAAACTGGCTGGGTGTGATTTCCAGCAGCTCATCGTCCTCGATATATTCCAGCGCGGCTTCCATCGACATCCGCCGGGGTGGCTTGAGCAGGATGGCATCATCACTGCCGGACGCGCGGACATTGGTGAGCTTCTTCTCCTTGAGGGGATTCACTGCCAGGTCCTCCTCGCGGCTGTTTTCTCCCACGATCATTCCCTCGTAAACAGCGTCCCCGGGAGCGACAAACATCTCGGCCCGCTGCTGCAGACCGTTCAGCGCGAAAGCGACTACCTTGCCAGTACTGGTGGAGACATAGACTCCGTTGGATCGGCTCGGCACTTCCCCTTCCACCGGCCGGTAGCCCTCGAAGCGGTGGTGCATGACAACCGTCCCCTGGGTGGCATTGAGCATTCGCGTTCGCAGCCCGATCAGGCCACGGGCCGGGATCGAGAAGGTGGCGTAGGTAAAATCACTCCGCGTGGTCATTTCCTCCATCGTCCCTCGCCGTTCACCCACCAGTTCCATCACCGGCCCTAGCCGGTCACTGGGGACCTCGATATTGAGCGTCTCAAAGGGTTCTTCCAGCAGTCCATCGTTTTCGCGGGTGATGACTCGCGGTTTTCCGACCGAGAACTCATATCCCTCGCGGCGCATCGTCTCGATCAGGACCGACAGGTGCAGCACTCCCCGCCCTGAAACGGCAAAGGAATCGCTTCCCTCGACCGGATTAACGGTCAGGGCGACGTTACTCTCCAGCTCACGCATCAGGCGATCCCGCAGCTGGCGGGTGGTAACATATTTCCCCTCCTGCCCGACGAAGGGGGAGGTATTGATACTGAAGACCATTTCCAGCGTGGGACGGTCCACTGTCAGCCGTGGAAGGGGATGGTGGTGATTCGGCTGGCAGACGGTATCCCCGATCTCGACCTTTTCAAGTCCGACCAGGGCAACCACGTCGCCAGCCGTGACCAGCTCGACCTCCTGGCGGCCAAGGTTATCAAAGACAAACAGCTGGGAGACTTTTCCGCCGGTGACCTGGTCATCAACTTGCATCAGCTCGACCGGCTGGCCCTGGCGGATGGTCCCCGCCTGGATCCGCCCGATGGCAATCCGGCCCACGAACTCGGACCAGTCAAGCGTGGTGACCAGCATCTGCAGTGGATCGTCCGGCTGCACCTCCGGTCCGGGGATCGATGCCACAACCGTCTCCAACAGCGGTTGCATGCAGGTGCCCACGGTATCCATCTGGAGGCTGGCATGCCCGCCGGTCGCAGAGGTAAATAGGGTCGGAACCTCGTCCAGTTGCTGGTCCATCCCCAGGTCCATCAGCAGCGCATGGGTCTCGTCGAGCACTTCGGCAACGCGGGCATCGGGGCGGTCGATCTTGTTGATGACAATGATCGGTTTCAGTCCAGACTCGAGTGCCTTGGAGACGACGAAACGGGTCTGGGGCATGGGGCCCTCGGCTGCATCGACAAGCAGCAGGGCGCCGTCAGCCATCCGCACCACCCGTTCGACCTCCCCGCCAAAGTCAGCGTGGCCGGGCGTGTCAATGATATTGATCTTCACCCCCTCGAAGTCCAGGGCGATGTTCTTGGCCAGGATGGTGATCCCCCGCTCCTGTTCCAGGTCGCCGGTATCAAGGATCCTCTCTCCCTTGAGCTCGCTCTCGCGAAAATGGCCACTCTGGCGCAGCAGGCAATCGACCAGCGTGGTTTTGCCGTGATCCACGTGGGCGATGATCACCAGGTTCCGAATATCGTCGCGTCGCATGCGTACAGGGGGGGAAGGTGGAGATTAGGGAATCGCGTATTGTAACAGAAGGGTCCTAAATCCCCTTAGAGGGGTTTGGCTGCCAGGCGGGGTAAATTCTGGTAACAATACGGGCGAGTGGATTGATTGGGAGATCGATAATGACGATCAAATGGCTGCTGGCGATGGTCCTGCTGGCCGGTTTTCATCAGCCCATAGTGGCGCAGGAGGACCTGGCATATGCCCGCGCCGTGGAGGTGCTGCAGCAGCAGGTGCAGAGATCGGGAGAGGAGAACGGCCCGATTTTCCCGTCGCCACGTTAACTGGCACACTTCAAAGAAGATCTCCCAGCACGCCTAACGAGGGGTGTAGAGTCATTCTTCCTTGATGCGGTCTGTCGAGCGTCGGGCGCGAACGACCTTGCGGATACCCCAGAACAGGAACACTAATAGCAGGATCACCGGCGAGAAGATCATCAGCCAGCTGGGGAGCACCATCAGTGCCCAGAAGAGCACGTTGAGCAGCCAGTCAATCGCGTCCACCATGGCTCAGCTGTTGATCCCGAGGTGCTTCGGGTTCATTACTCTTCACAGGATTTCATTGCTTGATAACCCGCGTCGGTCAGGCTCCAGGCGCCCTTGAAGTTGTCCTTGCGGAGCAGGTCCTTCCTGGTCAGCTTATCCAGTGCCGCCTCGTGTTTCTCGAGGTTAGGGCCGAAGAAACAGAGCATTTTTCCGGGAGTCACCAGGTACATCCGGAA
>JAPYUD010000468.1:0-3241 GCA_029936215.1 Pirellulaceae bacterium
CTGGTAGACGATCGGAGTGGTACAGTTGGCCGTGCCATTGTTTGCACCGTTGTAGCTCCAGAGCTGTTTCCCTGTGCCAGCATCCACGCCGAAGACCGACGATCGCGCAAACTGGACGATCTGCCGGACGCCGCCGATATTGGCTGCCACGGGCGAGGAGTAATGGGCCCCCTCGGTGACTTCCGCGGTCCGCCAGATCTCGTCCCCAGTCATTTTGTCCAGCGCGACCAGGGTCCCCTTCCCTCCGCCTGGTGTGACGATCAGCAGGTTCTTCTCTACCAGCGGTGACTCGGAATATCCCCATCCGGGAGTTCCACCTCCGAGGTTCTCTCGCAGGTTCCTGTGCCAGATTGTCTCGCCAGTCTTTGCATTCAGGCAACTCACGTCGCCGCTGCCCCCCTCCACGTAGACCCGCTCATCATCGACCGTTGGAGTACCGCGGGGCCCGTCACCCATGCCATTACGGTAACCTCCGAACAGGCCTTTCAGCTCGTCCTCTGTCATCATTCCATCCCCCTGCGGGTGCTTGCGGGTGTAATAAGTCGCCAGCTCCTGCGGGTGAATGACCCCGTCCTTTCCCTTGGCAGATTTAAGCAGGTGGGCATGAATTTCCTCGGTGGTCAGTTTCTCGTCGCCCTTGTTGGTGGTCGGGTCTCGCTCGTCCGCACGGTTGAAATCCCTCTCCAGCAGTGAGCCGCGAGATTCCTCACGGCTGATGACCTTGTCCTTGTCCGTGTCGAGCGTTGCCACCAGTTTGGCGGTTCGGCTGGCGGCGATCGCCTCGGCATCGGCATCGTCGTCGGCCTGGTCGATGTCGCTGTAGATGTTGCCCCGTCCCTGGAATAGCTTGCCGACCTCGTTGAAAGTGAGCTGTCCATTTCCGTCCTTGTCGACCAGTGGCATCAGTCGCTTCACTCGTGCCGCGGCAATCGATTCGGGGGCCCCATCGACTTTCTGGTCATACTGGTTGAATCGCCAGCCGTAACCAGCCAGCGCCTCCGCTTCATCGAGCACCTTGTTTCCATCCTTGTCATGACGCTCAAACTCGCCTGTTACCCGTTGGGCGAGAACCAGGGCGACCGGTGCCGGCTGTTTTTTCCAGACCACCTTTCCGCTCTCGGTATCGATCGCCAGCACATGCTCGACTCCCTCCAGGTCTCCCTGGGTAAAGAGCATTCCGTTCTGGACAGCCAGTGACGAGTAACCGATTCCCACCGAATCGACCTGCCATCGACGCTCGGGTCCCTCCTCCGGCCATTCTCGCAAGAGTCCCCTGCTGCTGGCGGTGCCGTCTCGGTTTGGACCACGCCACTGGGGCCAGTCGCCTCGATGATCCTGGGCTGGCAAGGCAGGTGCGAGCAGGCTCAGCAGGATGACCACCCCAGGCCAGATTCGCGAGAGATCAACAGTTAAACGTGACATGACTTTTTCCTTCGGTAGGGGCACACGTCGGGAGGAGGGTCAGCCTTCACCGTGGGACAGGATGGTGTTCAGGCTTGATAAGGCCGCATTGTCGACAAAGCGGCGATCCAGATCAACTATTTTCGGGCCGCGAGTCCAGGTAAGAGTCAAAGACGCGAACCTGGGACCAGTTTTCCCGGTTCGTCGCGATGAACTCCAGGTGTCGCTCCGAGACCTGGTAGAGGTCATGAGACTGGCGATCAGCAAAGATGACATGCAGGGCCACGTCAAAGTCCCGCTGGTTGACTTCTCGTTCCAGGTCCGGGACCAGGGACCCTACCGAAAAGTAGACGGTTCCATCGTGATTGGTCAGGTAGTGGTGGCAGGCAGAAAGAAGCTGCTCAACCTGTTCCGGGCTCCTGTCATGGAGTGTGAAGTAAACGATATGGGCCAGTTGCTTATCTGTCACTGTGGCATTCCTTGTCTGAAAGGGGCTTGCGAGTGGGCAAGCGGCGGTCTTCTAGACCGGCGCCTCCGGGTCCTCGATCTGGCCCGCCTCGTCATTGGTCGCCTCGTAGCGATCGTCATCCTCATCCTTCGTGCGGTCACGCCGGGCAAGGCCAGCCCGTTCCAGGAGAGAGCGACCGAGGATCTGGTTGATCATTTCCTCGTCCGGCGGTGGAGGACCCGAAGCTCCCAGGTCGGCCGGGGAGTATTCCACGGTGTACTTGTGTTTGGCAACCGCGAATTCACAGCCCGGATCGAGTCGCTTTCGGTCTACGCGGCGGCCATGCACCCGTGTCCCGTTGCGGCTTTCCAGGTCCTTCACATACCAGTAACCGTTTTCGATAAAGAGCTGGCAGTGATGCGCGGAGACATTAGAAAAACGCAGTACGATATCGCAGCTCTCACGGCGACCGACCAGCAGCCTTTTCTCGAGCAGTGGAATATTGTCTCCACCACCAATTGGAACAAGCTCTCCGTACATATGCTTCCCTTGAGAGGCATCCCAGGTTGATCTAAGATGCGGAATTCCCGAATGAGGTTACTGATAGAGTTCTATTTCGGTTGCTGGAACCAGTCCAGTCTAGCGAGAAAGAGCTAGTTTACTTGAGAATTCTGCGAGGCGTCAATGCACGCGCCACTCAACACGCCATCGCCTCGTCCGACCGTGGTTGACTGGGGAAAAGCGGGATATCGCTATTTCGCTTACAACCTCCACCTTCGCAGTATTTTCGGCCAACGGGTGCAAAAAGTCAGTATTGATGCCGGCTTTACCTGCCCGAATGTGGATGGAACCGTCGCTATAGGTGGTTGTACCTTCTGTGATAATCGCAGCTTCAGCCCCAGTCGACGGATCCCTCGCCAGGATATCCATGAGCAGATCGACGAGGGAATTCGAGGTTTGCGTCGGCGTTACAAGTGTGATCAGTTTATCGCCTATTTCCAGCCTGCCACAAATACTTATGCAGCGGTCCAGTTGCTTGAACCACTTTACCGGACGGCGCTGGATCATGAGGACGTGGTTGGAGTGTCGGTCGGCACCCGTCCGGAGTGTGTGGAGGAGGATGTTCTCGAGCTGCTCGAGAAACTCGATACCGAAACCTATCTTTCGGTCGAGTACGGCATGCAGACAATGCATGACCGATCGCTCGACTGGATGAACCGGGGGCATCACCACGATGTAACGCGAGATGCTGTGAGTCGCAGCCACAAGCGAGGGTTGTCGGTTTGCCTGCATATCATTCTTGGACTGCCGGGAGAAACCCACGAGGAAATGATGGAGACGGCCCGCGAGGTGGCGGACCTGGGAGTGGATGCCGTAAAGATCCATAATCTC
>JAPYUD010000022.1:0-4019 GCA_029936215.1 Pirellulaceae bacterium
CTGGAAGTCTCCTGCCAGGGGCGACCCGACTCGAGAACCGGCTGGATTGCCTTGAGCAGCTCGTCAATTTCCGTTGCTTCCAGTGTTATTTGCCAATCCGGTCGACCAAGCAACTCACTTCCCCGCCAGGCTGCGGGGACATCCAGGGGCTCCCTTGTGCCAGCAGAATTCATGAACTTCCTTTCGGTACTGGAAAAACGACCTGCCCAACACCACAATAAGACAACATTCTATCGCCCGTTGACTTGAGTAATACCGGTGTCCGCGTCTAAAGGAAATACCCGATGTTCAAAACAATCTGTCTGCTGCTTGCCTCAGCTCTGCTGCTTACCATCCTGGAGGTAAGCAGTGCCTTCGCCGAAGATTCCTGGATCGTCTTCGAGGGGAAAGAGGGGCCGGGCAAGGGAAAGCACATCGTCTTTGTCAGCGGGGATGACGAGTACCGTGGCGAGGAAGGCCTGCCGATGCTGGCTAAGATCATGGCCGTGCACCACGGCTTCAAATGCACGGTACTGTTTGCCATCAATCCAAATACCGGTGAAATTGAGCCCAGCTACCAGACCAATATCCCTGGGCTGGAAGCACTTGAATCTGCTGACCTGATGGTCGCCCTGCTCCGCTTCCGAGACCTTCCTGCAGAACAGATGCAACATATTGCGGACTACACCAATTCTGGGAAACCGATTATTGGAATGCGAACCTCGACGCACGCGTTCAACGTCAAGAATGCCGAGAGCCCCTTCCGCAAGTACAGCTTTAACTTCGGTGCAGACTTCAAGGGTGGTTGGGGCCGGCAGGTACTCGGCGAGACCTGGATTAATCACCATGGGCACCATGGCCAGGAAAGCACTCGTGGCATCATTGCCGAGGACCGCAAGGATCACCCGATTGTCCGCGGTTGTCCCGCCGGCAGTATCTGGGGCGATACCGATGTCTATGGCGTGAGAACCCTGGCGGGTGATTCAAAACCGCTTGTCTACGGCCAGGTGCTGGCTGGCATGACACCGGATGCCAAGCCGGTGGAGGGCGACAGGGCAAAGAAGAACATGCCGATGATGCCCGTGGCCTGGACGAAGACCTACAAGGGAGAGTCTGGCAAGGTCGCACGGATCTTTAACACGACGATGGGAGCCGCAACCGACCTGGTTTCCGAGGGAAGCCGGCGAATGATGGTGAACTCCATGTTCTGGGCCCTGGAGATGGAGAGTGTCATTACCGGCAAGAATAATGTGGATATCGTTGGGGAATATAAACCCACCCGCTTTGGATTCGGGAAGTTCGTCAAGGGCCTCAAGCCCTCGGACCACGCTATCAAGTAAGCTGGCTCTCGTGACTGATCCAGCCGCCGCTTTTACCGACTGTCGTATCCCTGAAAGGACGAACTCGATGTTGAAATCTGCCTGCCTGATGCTCTTTGCTATTCCCCTGCTCGCCTGTCTCACGAAAAGCACCTCGCTGGGTGAAGATCCAGGGGTTGTCTACGAGGGCACGTCCGGTCCGGGTAAAGGCAAGCATATCGTGTTCATTGCCTCGGATCACGAATACCGCGGGGAAGAAACCTGTCCTGCCATTGCTCGCATCCTGGCCTATCGACACGGCTTCAAGTGCACGGTGCTGTTTGGACTGGACAACGAGGGTTACGTCAAACCGGGATCCTCGAACATCCCGGGAATGGAAGCCCTGGATAACGCCGACATGATGTTCCTGTTCCTGCGGTTTGTTGCTCCTGATGATGTATCAATGAAGCCTTTTATTGACTACCTGGGCCGCGGAGGACCGGTAATTGGGCTGCGAACAACCACGCATGCCTTCAACGGCCTGAAGGGCGACAACAGCAAGTACAACTACAATTCCCCGAACGACACCTATCACCTTGGTTTTGGTCGACAGGTGCTCGGCGAAACCTGGAGACCACCGAATGCTGGTCACTACGGTAGGAATCATAAATTCAGCACACGGATGATCCCCGTGCCAGGGCAAGCCAAGCATCCCGTCCTGAGGGGTGTCAAGAAGATGCATGCGATGGCCGGGGCCTATAGCGCCGACCCGCTGCCAAATTCAATCGTGCTGGCAACCAACCAGGTATTGCAAACGATGAAACCAGACGCAGAGCCACTGGAAAACAAGCCACCCAAGCCTGCTATCTGGGTGCGGACCTACAAATCCACCTCTGGAAAAGAAGGTCGCGTTTTTACAACGACACAAGGTGCCTCTGAAGACATTCTCAGCGAGGGTGTACGGCGCTGCATCATCAACGGCGTCTTCTGGTGCATGGGCCTGGAAAAAGACATCAAGCCAGGCATGGATGTTGCCTTCGTCGGTCCCTACCACCCGACAACGTTCAGTTTTGGTGGAGGTCGCAAGAAGGTAAAACCGGCGGATATCGCTGGCTGGGATACCCCGATCTGGAATCCCGAGGCTTCGACCGACAAGTCCAATTAGGATCTTTTAGTCCAGGTCGAGGCCATCAATAGGCCGGTGATCACCGATCACGCTCATCAGCTCGCGTGGCACATCCACCCGCAGACGCAGTTCTGGCACGTCGACAAGAGTGTGCATGATCGTGGAGATCAGGTTTGGAGAGGTGACCGGGGAGGATTGTGGTTCACCCCCGTCACTCGTTGAGTGACCGATTACCTGGCCACGGGGGATGCCTGCGCCGTAGAGCAGCAGCGGTGTAAGATTACCCCAGTGATCCCGACCACCCCGGTCGTTGATTTTTGGAGTTCGACCCATTTCACCCGTACAGACCACCAGGATATCGTCCTGCAATCCACGGGCCTCGATATCCTCGATCAGCGCCGAGACGGAATGGTTAAAGGGGCTGCCGACATAGTCCATTCCCCGTTCCATGCCAAGATTATTCACGTCCGCATGCATGTCCCAGACAAAACTGGTGGTCACGGTGACAAAGTTACAGCCATTCTCACAAAGCCGCCTGGCCAGCAGAAGTAGCTTTCCAAGCGACTGCGAATTTGCCTTGTAGTGGTTCTTGTTGTTCTTGTCCTTCCACTCTTCAAAGCGGGTCAGGTGGGCGGTGTCGAATCGCTCTACGGTACGAGGATCTTCGTCAGAAAGGTCAAAGGCGCTGGCAACTCCACCGAGAACAACGTCGAAAGCCTGCTGCTGGAAACGATCAGTTCCTTCAAGGACGCCAGTTGCATCCACGTTGCGGCGAATGCGGTCGAGACCGGAAAGCAGCCGCTTGCGATCTCCCAGTCGTGTGCGGTCGATGCTCAGCTCCATGTTCTTCTGCAGTTCCCCACCACCACCCGGGATAAACGGTGAGTAACCCCTGCTGAACGGGCCGGAAGAAGCGAACACGCCAAACTGGTTAAACGGGCCGGGTTCCTCATCATCCACTGCATTGGGAAAAACAGCCACGTTGGAAGGCATCCCCGTGTGAGGGTTGTTTGTCCCCACCACGCGCGACATCAAGGTTCCAATATTCGCGTTGAGTGAATCGGCGCTGACGATCGGCTGAATCTTGTGAGCACTACTGCCACTGCGATAGGAACGGACGATGGTCATCTTGTCAGCCAGCGGGGCCAGGCGGTCCATGGTTCCGCCAAATGTGATCCCGGGCAGTGAGGTAGGGATCTCTCCCGTCATGCTGCGGACGCCCGAGGGGGCGGTCATCTTGGGGTCATAGGTCTCGTACTGGCTCGGTCCGCCGTGCTGGAACACGAAGATCACCGACTTGCCTTTGATCAGCGACCAGGGATCGTCGGTTGCCGCCGAGAGCAATTGAGGCAGGGCAAGGCCAGCCATGCCCATCGCGCCCACCTTCAGGAAGGAGCGGCGATTGTGAGTTTGATCGGGTTCAAAAAAACGCAGCATTGGCTGCTCCTGGGTGACTCGCAACCTTGTCCTGCCAGACAATGTTGGCACGCACCGTGCTCCTTTATCATACCATCGGCAATCGCCATGATGAAACACAGAACAAAGGTCCAGGCATGTAGAATGGTAGCTCGCACACGGTGAAATCAAGCGGTAATAAAAAGGCGCAGGTGCAATGG
>JAPYUD010000022.1:4029-18075 GCA_029936215.1 Pirellulaceae bacterium
GATATAGACAGTCGTATCGAGCAGAAACGTGACAGGATTCACCAGTCCCACCGGCTCGACCAGGGACAGCCAGCCCTGATCGTTGTCGACATGCAGCACGGTTTTCTCGACGAGGGTGCCTCGCTGGAAGTTGCCGCGGGGCGGGCGATTTTGCCGAATATCGCCCAGATCGTGGAGGCCTGCCGCGCCCAGGGCGTACCAGTGATTTTCACCGAGTTCGTCTATGCCACCACGATCCCCTGTCTTCGCGGAGAACCGTTCGGCCCGGAACACCTTCCCCACCAGGAGGGAGAACCGACAGGTTACACCTATCCATCAAATAACTGCCTGGTTGGACCCGGGGCTGGAGAGGGAGTCGAATCGGCCGATACGGTAGAGCAGCTCGCTCCAGCTGCCGACGAACTGGTCATTCGTGGCCACACCTACGACAAGTTCTATGGCACACACCTGGACCTGGCGCTGCGATCAATGCAGGTCGACCGGCTGATGTTGACTGGAATAACAACCGATGTCTGCGTCAACAGTACCCTGATCTCCGCCTCAACAAGGAATTACCGGGTTACCGCCGTCACGGACGCGACGGCCGCGATCGAGGATCATATCCAGCAGGCTTGCCTGGATATCTGGCAGAACAAGTTTGCCCGGCTGGCGACAACGGAAGGGGTCGTCGAAGAAATCCAGCGTCGCTAGGGGTCTCTACTTGATCGTTGGTTCACCCTTGAGGTAACCCAGCGATTCCAGGAAACGGTCCATTTCAGTTACCGTCTTGAGGAAATGTTCCTCGCTCTTACGACGGTTAAAGAAACCATGTGGCTGGCCCTCATAAAGATGCAGGTCGCAGCGGCTGCCCGCCTGCTTCATGAGTTCTTTATATTTCTCTGCGGTGGCCACCGGTATCAATTTGTCATCGGTACCCAGGAACACGATCGCCGGCGGCGTTCCCTTGTGAATATTGTGTATCGGGGAGATCTCCTTGTATCGCTCCTTCACTCTTTCATGACCAAAACCTCCTGGCCCATTGTCATAGACCGGGTTAAACAGCAGCAGGGCATTCGGTCGGCAACTGACAATCCTGTCTTCACCCTCCTCTTCAAGACCCGGAACTGTGGCCGTGGCAGCAGCCACATGGCCTCCCGCAGACCCCCCGCCCGCTGCGATCCGATCCGGGTCCACGCCGAGTTCCCCGGCATGAGCTCGCACCCAGCGAATCGCTGATTTTCCGTCTTTGACGCACTCGAAAGGAGTTGTCCCCTGCCGGCTTTTTACTCGGTAATCCGCTACGATTCCAACCATTCCCCGTGATGCCAGGTACGATGCGTGCTCTGAAAACTGGCCCGGAGTGCCGCCATTCCAGCCACCGCCAAAGAAAAATACCGCTGCTGGCCGGTTCCGCTGTCGGCCCTTCTCTGGCTGAAAAACATGGAGGTACAGTTCACCCTCGGCTGTCTTCTTGTAACAGTACGCTGTGGCACCTTCAAATTCCTCTGGCGCCTTGTTTTCCTGCTGCCCAAAAAGTGGAGATTCCACCATCACCAGTAACAGCACTCCAATCATCAACTGCCTGAAAACGTCCATTTTTCCTCCCCTTCCTGTCGGCTGGCTCACTTCGCCATCTTGTCCAGCTCGGAGAGATTTAGCCGGACACTGACAATAAAGGGTTCCTCTCCGGTAACCCAGTGGCCATAAGTTGTGGTTACAAATGTTCCATCTGGTAACACCTCGACTCCCGGGTAGGCACAATCTCCTCCCTTGTGGTTGTCCATCAGCCGCACCCGGTACTGTCCCTCCCGGCCCTTGACGATGTCGTCATAGGTCCCCACCCAGCCAACCCAGTCACCCTTCGTAGGGCTTACCCGGGTGGTATCCCGAAAGGATATAAACAGCCTGCCATCCGGGGCATATTTCCCGGTGTGACGATCGCCCGTGAGGGAGGCGGGTAGTTCGCGTGGCGTGGACCAGGTTTTTCCCTCGTCGCTGGAAAAAATCACAAACGAGTTGTGGCGGCGAGAATTCTCTCTCAAAAGGACAGCAAGCTGTTTGCCGTCGGGCGAACGGATAATGCCCGGCTCACAGAGGTGTGCCGAATCGTGTGTGGCAATCACCTCAGGCTCTCCCCAGGTCAGCCCGCCATCGGTTGAAAGCGTCTTGTAGACAAAGAACGTGCTGGCCTTGCCGCTTCCCTTGAAAAACCGGCCGTCGTCGTGAAACAGGGCCATGTAGTGCCCGCCGCCGGTCTTCAGGCCTTCCACACACCCCATGGTGACAATCCCGCCAAAATCGCCGATAGGACTCAGTTCCGACCAGGTCTTTCCGTCATCCTCACTGACGGCCATGCGAACCGGGTAAAGCCCTGAAAACATGATCAATCGCTTTACTCCAGCGGCATCAATCACGCGATGGATTGTGGGGACCTCCTTGGAGGTGGCCCAGGTGGCGGGCGTCGCGAGCCGATCAGACCAGGTTTTCCCGGCATCCATGCTTCGCTTGTAGACAATGGGGCCCCTGCCGTGACCCTTGGGATAAACACAGAGGATCGTCTTGTTATCTTCCAGCAAAACGGTTGTTGGGTGGCCCAGGTACTGTCCGGGTTCACGATCTATCACCACCTGCCGCTGCTCCTGGCCAGACAGATCGATCGTGGGGATAGTGTAGGCAGCTGATTCTGGAGCCGGACGATTCACTGAATTCCCCTGGAAAACAAGGGATTCCACCTGCATTGTGCTCCGCATCGCGTTGAAGCCAAAGCGGTCAAATTCTGACAGTGGACTCTTCACCCGGTAAACCAGCTTCTTGTTGACATAAAAAAGAAACTCGTCTCCGGCATGGACTGCTTCAAAGTCGATCCAGCTATCCCGCTCAAAAAACTCGTTCGGTGAACCTAGCAACTTGAGGCCACCAAACATCGGACCATTGAGATAGAGCGTCTTTCTTGCTCCCTCAAAACCAAAATGGCTGGCACCCAGGAAAAACGAGGCGGCACTGGCTTCCTGGTTAACCATCCGCAGCCGGGCCCGGATGTGGAAATCGCCCTCTTTAATTGATCTGTTCGCCAGCAGGAGGCTACTCGTAACACTCTCGATGTGACCCTTTCGGGTTTTCCAGGGGGCTGCTGTAAAATAAACACCGATGTCCTTGCCGTTCCGGACAAGCTCTTGTGGCATTTCCCCTTGTAGCCTGGAGCTCCCTGCAGGCTCCCTGACGGCGGCGGCGGCTGTCGCGGCATGTTCCGCCTGCCACGACTCCACGCCCTTCCTGGCGACACTGAGGGTTACCAGACCCAACACAAGCAGCAGGGTACGATTACGCTTATGAACCACGTTTGATTTCCTCGCTAATTGCCCGCAGCAGGGAACCATCACCCACTACATCCTGTGCCACCTCCCAGACCATCACGCCGGCGAGCTTTTGGTCTCGAGCCAATTGCACTTTTCGTGCGACCGTCCTGGCGCCATTAAAATAAACGCCGGCAACCTCGTCGATCTCCGCTGCAGGCTGGTACTTTCTCACAATCTCTACATAAGTTAACGCTCGCCTTGTTTCAATATGTCGCCCGTAAAAAGGGATTCCCAGAAGGATTTTTTTGGCTGGTGCGCCACTATCGAGCAGCTTCTTTAGTTCCCCACGGACAAATTCCAGTGTCGCATGCCGGCCCGCACCGTCGTAGCACATCAAGTGAACTCGGTCGATCGCCTGGTAGGTTGGCTCATCCAGCAGCAACCAGCCTGGCAACGCCACCGACACCTTCAGGCCCTGGTCGTGGAACACTCGTGCCACCCGCTGAAGTAGCAACTTGTAATTCGCCAGTTGCCCGGCGCCCTTCGGGTGCTCCCAGTCAACATCCACCCCGGCAAATTCGTGGGCGCGGCAAAACCGGGCCAGCTGCTCGCCAAATAAACGCCGGGAGGCAGTGGTCGCTGAGGCCTTTAAAAAGCCTGCAGAACGCTCCCAGCCACCGATGCAGAGGTGAACTGGCCGCTCACTGTTCCCTGCCAGTTTCTTGAAACCAGACACCTTTTTTGCTGCTGCCGCCGCATCAAGCTCCCCGCTGGCCTCCAGCTGGATCGAGAAACACACCAGGTCCGTTAACAGCTGGCAGCGCTCAGCCTGGAAACCGGCAAGGCGGTAATCGGGAAGGTATCCGCTCACCTGCATTGCATCAGCTACACCAGCTGCATTACCCGACAGGGATGCCAGCAGCGGTGTGGCGACCGCAGCCGTCCCCAGGAATCGGCGCCGAGAGAAGTGACGGCAGGGGTTCATGAGAATTCCTTCCACAACTCTTCGAACAACCTCGCATAACCTTCGACAAACCGCGGCTCGCCTGTCACCAGGAAGTTCTCCCGATTGCGCTCAGCCGCCGAGCGTGTCCAGTTATAGCTCCCGTTGAGTAGCAACTGATGATCGAAGATGGCAAATTTATGGTGCATGTGATCGTCCGTTCGATCAATCCGGACTGGAATTCCCACCTCCAGGAGCCGGTCAATATCCGAACCGAGATCCCCGGCCTTGTCATTATCTGAAATGATTCGGACGGCAACCTGTCGCTGGTGTGCTTCAATAATTGCCGTGGTTACACGGTTGTCCGTGATCGTGAAGACACAGATGTCAACCGTGCTGCGTGCCTCACCAAGGAGCCTGCCAATCCTGGAAGGGCAATCGTGCTGGGGTGAAAAGCTATATTCTGCCGCTGCAGGATTTTCGCCCTCATTTCTCGTCGCCTCCAGGAGCCTGATCACCTCTTCAAGCCAGTCAAGCATGGCCCCTGGCTGCAGATCTGGGTGAGACTCGCGGGCCAGGTCAAATGCAACGCTCCGGTAAAGTGCTAGTTCATGCACATCAGGATTCAGGTGTTCAAGAATACGGTCCAGCCCCTTTCGTTCCCCGCGTGTCATGCGGCGATCTTCAAGCGTCTGGAGAAGCATTTGTCGGACCTGCTGTGGATTCATAATCGCTACTCCCTTGGCCCTGATTCTAGTCCATCAGAAACAAGCTAGCCGACGACGAGCGACCAGATTTGTTATCCTTGCAGGTAATTCACCGGTAAATAAAACCACTCTCAGCTGGAGCATTCCTACAATGCGAATCCCTGCTGCACTCTTCCTGTTCCTGGTACTGCACGGCACCGTCGTAAATGCCGAGGACAACCAGCTCACTCGCAGCGAGAAAAGGGCCGGCTGGCTGCTTCTCTTTGATGGGACAACCCTCGATGGCTGGATCACGAGCGATCAGCAGCCAAGCCAGCGACCTGTTGAACAGGGCAGCATCAATCCACACAAGTGTGGCGCCTACATGATGATTCACGAGAAAAAGCGGGAGAGCTTTGTACTCCGACTGGACTTTAAAATCAGTGCGGGCTGCAACAGTGGCGTGTTCTTTCGGACTTTCTCACTGGACCCGGCGGAGGGTAGGGATGTTGGCTTTAATGGCATGGAAATTGCCATCGACGACACAACAACAGCTGGCTATCACGACACGGGGGCAATTTATGATCTGGCGAAACCAAGTGAAAATGCCATGAAGCCGGTCGGCGAATGGAATCAGCTGGAACTGCGGTGCCGGGGTAACCATATCCGGGTGACGATTAACGGAAAGGTGGTCACAGAAATGGACTGCGGGGAGTTCACAAAACCGGCCCTGCGGCCAGATGGCACCAGCCACAAGTTCCCCATCTGCTATAGCGAACATCCACACGCGGGGTACATCGGGCTTCAGGATCACGGTGCCGATTGCTGGTTCAAGAACATCAGGCTGAAAGAACTACGGTAAAGGGAGCCTAAACATCCAGGTTCTGTACATCGAGTGCATGTTTCTCGATGTATTCCCTGCGCGGTTCTACCTGGTCACCCATCAACCTTTGGAACAGCTCGCTAGCCCCGTGCTCATCAGGCATGCTGACCCTCACAAGCCTTCGCTTTGCCGGGTCAAGCGTTGTTTCTCGCAACTCCTCCGCATTCATTTCACCGAGCCCTTTGAATCGCGTTACCTGCAGCCCTTTTTCACCAGCGGCACGAATTGCAGGGAGGAGTTCTCTCAGGCTTTCCATGGTGACCGAGTTGTTATCGGATTGCAGCACGTATCGCGGTTTGTCACTTCCCGTTCGGTCTTGGGTCATCAACGATTCGATCCCAAAACCAGAATCAGCAAGTTCCTTGAGCGCCACATTGATCGCCCGAACTTCATATAGTTCGGTGATCTTGGCGCGCCGTGTTTGATCTCCGCTGTCTTTCTCTTCGCTTGACTCGTTTTCTGCCGAATCAATAATCACCTCTTCGCCCTCGTCTGACTGTTGTCGAACAAAATCTGCCAGCTCGGCGTGTTTCGTGAACCAGTACATCTTGTTCTCCAGGCCAAGCCGGAAGGCGGGCAACAATCCCGTCTCGGGATCTATTTGTTCCGCGTGTGATCGCAGGCTGATTCCTCGCCTTTCCAGTGCCAGCAGGGGGCCCTCCAGGGACAAGAGGACCTTGCAGAGGCCATCAAGCTCCCCAGATGAGATTTCTTCCAGCTCACCACCCGGATGAAAAACAGCACCGTCGATCCCTTTTTCAAGGAGCTGGACATGCATCTCTGCCTCAGTGTGAACGTAGTAGGCGGTTCGCCCTTTTCGCACACGGAAAAGCGGCGGCTGGGCGACATAAACGTGGCCCGCCTTGATGAGCTCAAACATCTGGCGGTAGAAGAAACAGAGCAACAGGGTGCGGATATGTGAACCATCAACATCCGCATCCGTCATGATAATAATCTTGTCGTATCGTCGCCTGGATACGTCAAAGTCTTCCCCAATACCACAGCCAATCGCCTGGATCATGCTCTGAACTTCCTCGTTGGCAAGCACCTTGTCCTCACGGGATTTGTAAGCATTGATAATCTTTCCACGCAGCGGCAGGATGGCTTGAAATTCCCGCAAACGGCCACCTTCTGCACTCCCCCCTGCCGAATCCCCTTCAACCAGGTAAAGCTCGCATTGCTCCATATCCCGGCTGATGCAATCTCGCAACTTGCCCGGAAGCCCACCCCCGGTAAGAGCTCCTTTCCGCTGGCGCAGTAACTGCTTGGCCTTTCGTGCAGCCACCCGGGCCTCCGCGGCCATCACTCCCTTGCGAACAATCGCCTTGGCCGAGGATGGGTTGCGGGCAAGGTAGTCCTGCAGGAACTTCCCAAAACTCGCATTTAACAGCCCCTCTACCTCGCTATTACCAAGCTTGGTTTTTGTTTGCCCCTCAAACTGGGGCTCGGGTATCCGCATCGAGATGACAGCTGTCAGGCCTTCCCGGAAATCATCTCCCTTTGGAACCAGGTCACGAAACATGTTGTTCTGTTTGCCGTACTGATTGAGCGTACGAGTGAGGGCTGTACGGAAACCAGACACATGCGTGCCTCCTTCCGTTGTGCTGATGTTGTTCACATAAGAGTGGACGCTCTCGACATATTCGGTGTTGTATTGCAGGGCAATCTCGTAGCCGACCCCCTCGGCCTCACCGTCCACATCAAGCACCTCCCCGTGGATCGCCTGTGACGTCACGTTCAGGTGCTCAACAAACTCCACGATCCCATTTTCATACTGAAATTCCTCGCTTTCGCCGCTTCTCTCGTCAGAAAAGACAATCAAAACCCCCCGGTTCAGGAAGGCGAGTTCCCGCAGGCGGTCACGGAGAATGTCGTACTCGAATTCCGTCACCGTGAAGATAGACCCATCCGGCTTGAAAGTCGTCCGTGTTCCCGTCTGGTTTGTCGCCCCGGTCTGACGCAATGGCCCCGTTGCTGTCCCGACCTCGTATTCCTGGTGATAGGTATGGCCGTCACGCGACACCTCAACCTCGCACCAGGTCGAAAGAAAATTCACCACCGTTACACCAACGCCGTGAAGACCACCAGATGTCTGGTAGGCCCCCTTCTCAAACTTTCCGCCGAACTTCAACACCGTCATCACGCCTTCAACCGTGGAAATCTCGCGATCCAGCTCCTCGCTCAACTGCTCGTGTTTTTCAACTGGAATTCCACGTCCGTCATCGTCCACGGTGACCGAGCCATCATTGTTGACCGTGACTGCCACACGCTTGGCGTGGCCCGCCATTGCCTCATCAATCGAATTATCAACAACCTCGTAAACAAGGTGATGGAGCCCGCGGTTGGATACGTCACCGATGTACATCGCCGGGCGCTCTCGCACATGGTCCCGATCGGACAGGTGCTGCAGATCCTCTGCTGTGTACTCGCCACCCTGGGCGGGCCCTTCCGGCTTCTTTTTCTTCTTTGCCATAATCCTGTCCTGCCGCCCTTGGCGACCTAACCATCAAGCGGAGTTACACGAAAACGCATGTCGCGGATCTTCTGTCCATCAACAAGCCTGTTCAGTCCATCGATCATCTGTTGCTTGACAAAGGCAAGCTCCTGGAGTGCTGTGGAGTTTTCCACCGCCACCTCAAGCAGGCCACGGGATATTTTCCCCGGGCACGCCTGATTGGCAAGGCTTGCCGGCACCACCTGTTCCCAGGCCACCAGCAGGTCCTTGTTTGAAAAAACCCGGGCATATCCGCGCCTGGTCATAAGGTCGCTGAGAATCCCATCGATCCGCCGCGGCCCTCGCCGGAAGCGCTGTTTTTTTGCCAGTTCGGCAAGAATCTGTTCGGTGTTATCTACCATTTTCCTGCTCTCACCGGTTTGTTGCCAGGGGCATCACAACGTAGGCGTACCCATCGGGCGTCGTAAAAAGTGCCGGCGATTCGCTGTTCTGAACCTCCACGGTAAAGGTTGATTCCTGGTCGAGAACACGAAGAAAATCCCCCACATAACGATGATTCATTGAGACGTTGATCTCCTCCCCGTCATAGGGAATGGGAAATTCAATCCGGGACTCGCCGGTTTCCGCTGTGATGCCCTTGAGTACGAGTGAGCCACCACCAAAGCTAAACTCAATCCCGCGGCTTTCGTCGCTGGCAACAATCGCAGCCTGCCTTAGGGCGGAGTACATCGGCCCCACCGTAACATCCACCCGTGGCACGTCCGACCGACTTGGAAAAGCTTCTCGCCACTTTGGAAATCGTCCCTCCACAAGTCGTGAATAAACTGTCGTTGCTCCAGTCCGAACCAGAACGTCGTTCGCATGCGGTGCAATCTGGACCTCCCCCTCCAGGTCAAGGATCGCTCGCTCAATCAATTGCATTGATTTGGCTGGGACGATCATCGGGCCGCTATCAAGGGCCACATCGCCGACAACTTCTATCGGTCCAGCCATCTTGGCCAGGCGGCGACCATCCGTTCCAACCGCCACCAACTGGCTCCCCCCGGATGCCTTCTCCACTTCCAGCAACACTCCGCCAAGCGCATAGCGGCTGCTTTCGTTGTCGGTGGCAAACAGTGTCCGGCGGATAAGCTCTCTGAAGAGCAGGGACGGCAGCTTGAGGAATGCGTCGTCTTTGAAGTCCGCTACCTCGGGAAACTCCTCTGGGTCCTGGAGTGGAAGCTCGTATTTGCTGTGGTCTCCCTGGACACTAACCCCCTTGCTCTTGACTGTAATCTTCAGCTTCTCGTCATTCCCCTCTCGCAGGATGTTCCCAAAAACATGGACCGGCAAGATAATTGCCCCATCCCCATCTGCCGTCACCCCCTCGACCTCAATCCTGACCCCAACCTCCATGTCCGTGGCCATCAAGGTCGCCACATCCCCCTTCACTTCCAGCTTGACGCATTGCAGGATGGGCTTGGGGCTTCGGCTTGGGGCCACCGTCGCTGCCGTCTGGAATGCACCAAGCAGCTTGTCTCGTTCACACGTTAATTTCATTGGTTCAACCTTTTCGTTTATCCGGTTCGCTTTGTGTTTACTACTTAATTATTTAAGTACTAGTAGCTGTATTAATGTGACGTCGTTTTCTGTCAACAACGCTCACCAGGGCTAACGTTAGTCGTATGCTGCTGCAGACTTAAGGGGCTTGTCTGTGTTGTGCAAAAGATATCGGCTACACCTCCATCGACTGTCAACACCATGTCAACAACCTGGCCAATCGCCCTAAAAGACGACCAGACAGGAAATCCGTCGCCCGAAAATAGACATTCCACCGACATGTTTTCCACAATGGTTCTGAACTTCGAAATTCATTTCTCTACGCCTATTCAACCGACAGGGATTCATCCAGTTCCCGGTTCAGGCCAGCCACCAATACCTGAAAGCCCTGGTCCTTTTCTGTTTTTTCTTCCGCTCGCCGGCACGCATGAATGACCGTCGAGTGATCGCGGCCACCAAAAAATTTCCCAATCTGTACATAGCTTAACCCGGAGCATTGCTTGGCGAGTAACATTGCCGCGGACCGCGCCCTTACGATCGCCTGTTTTCGCGAGGGCCCCTGAAGCTGCCCGAGGGTAACGTTAAACCGACGTCCCACCATGGACGAGATAAGCTTGAGTGTCGGGCGCCTGGCCTGCAAAAAATGCTCAAGGGCCGCCTTGGCTGAGTTTTCATCAATCAGCGAATATCCCCCTGCGGCTATCCAGAGGACGGCCTGGCGAAGTTGCCGGGGCGTCTTGAATACGGCACCCGTGGCTTCTTTCCCCCTCAGTAGCAGGCAACAGCCTTGGTCGCTAGTTTCCAGGCCCGTGCGGGTCGCAAGCTGAATCAAGATTAACTTGAGGGCACTCTCACCGGGAAGTGCAAGGGGAACGGAAAGCCCGGTAAGGAGGCGGCCGGCAAGTCGCTGAGATAGCCGATCGTGAATTGCTGGTGACTGGTCGAGTGAAATAAGCGTGGGACGCGAGGCGGCACGGCGCCCGTCAAGAATGCCGCAGAGGAACTCCTCGGCAGTACCGCGACTGGCGACAACATGAAGGTCGTCTATGACCAGCAGGCTGGCCTCCGTAAGCCACTGGGTGAACTCGCCGACCCCGTTAACCTGGATCGATTCAGCGAGCCTGTGGAGAAGGTCCACCCCGGTGATGGAGATAACTTCGTCCGAAGGATACTGGGCCTGCCAGCGAGCGGACACCCCAAGGGAAAGGAGGGATTTTCCACTCCCTGCTGGCCCAAAAAAGACCATCGGGTTGATTGAGTCGATCGGCCCATCGCCATCGGCGGTAGAGAAGAGCGTGTTGATGGCAGCCTCAACGAGGCGGTTTTCACTGCTTCCAACATAATGCTGGGATGTACGTGACAACGCCACCGGTCCAGCAATACCACCAGTCGGAGAGACCAGGGGTTCTTCCGTACCGCCACCAAGCGGGATAGTAAAAACACCACTTACCACGCAGAATCCATCCAGTAGAGGGACCAGGGAAAAAAGTGCCAAGGGCCCGTTTGCTGTTCTAGAAAACAGGCTATCCAGCGCCACGCCGGGACACTTGCCAGCGACCGCGATTATACCTTTTCTAGGGGGTTGGTGCGAGTCGCTGAGTTCGAAAATTAAGCACGATTCTCGTGTCTTAAGCCATTGATAACACTGGAGATGCGTAGCGCGGCCTGGGTAGCATCAAGGGCCCCATTGAGGGGGCTAAAGCTAAATCTCACGGCGCTCTGAACAAGTGCTCCAGGAAGATCCATTTCCATCAGAACCGGCGACGGTTCACTTGACCCACTGGTGCAGGCGGAACCGGTTGAGCAGGCAATTCCTGCCAGATCAAGTGCCATGACAATCGCCTGTCGATCATGGGGGGGAAAGGAGATACATGAGGTTTGCGGTAACCGCTTTTCATCACTTCCGATCACAACTGCGGAAGGAACCTGCTCACAAAGCTGTTTTTCAAACAAATCACGTGTTTCCCGCAGACTCGTCTCTGTGTTCTCCGCAAGGCAACGGGAGAGCGCGGTGGAAAAACCCATGGCCAGGCAGACCGGTTCCGTGCCAGGACGAATTCCGTATTGCTGAGAGCCCCCGGCAAGCAGCGGCGTGAGCCCGGTTCCCTGTCGTATAAGCAACGCCCCAATCCCACGAGGTCCGTGAAGCTTGTGGGCAGTAAGCGACAGTGTGGTAACGCCCAATTCTCGGAAATGAATACTGGTCTTGCCTGCCGCCTGGGCGGCGTCACAGTGTACAAAAACCCCTTTTTCCCGGCAAATATTGACGATCTCGGAGACTGGTTGAATAACACCGGTTTCATGGTTACCAAGCATGATGGCAACGAGCTGGGTATCATCTCGGATCCGGTCACGAACAAAGGCGGCATCGATCATGCCACCAGTTGTTACGGGAATCCAGTCCACGCTCACGCCGCGTTGCTGAAGTAACCTGGCTGGCTCAAGGACGCTGGGGTGTTCAATACGGGACAGCATGACGTGGCCGGTCGAGCCGACAAGCCCAAGCATGGCCAGGTTGTTTGCTTCTGTTGCCCCACTGGTAAGTACGAGCCTGTCGGCATCACCAGGATCGACTGAAGCACCAAGCAGCAGGCTAAGTTCCTCACGCGCATCCTCAAGAACCTGCCTCGCTCTTCGCCCGGCCTCATGCTGGCTGGCGGGGTTCATGTACCCGGACTGCAGGCAGGATGAGAGTAGCCGGGCCACGATAGGGTCCAGGGCCGTGGTGGCGTTGTTATCCAGATAAATTGATTGCATCGTCTGCCCGGGGAAAAAGCGAAAGCGCAGCTTGAATTTGCCATTTTTGTGATCACCCTATTGTGGCCGTGGATGAATTCCATTGGCAAGGAGGGCAACCAGCCAGGTGACATTATTGTGAAATTGTGAGCAGGAAACCGTAATTCGTCTTGCTAGAAGCGGAAAACTTTCGGAACATCTCTCCACGCACCCCGGGAGCATCTCTATCATGCGACGCAGGCCTCAACTTCCGGCGATTCAACTGCAAAGTGTCGCCAGGCGATATCGTATTGATTGTGTTCATGCGCCCCGTCGCCGTTACCGGAAAAGCTTACGGGGCACACCTGGTTCAACCCTGTCGTCCCCTGTGCTGTCCCTGGTCGGCCTTGCTCCAGAGGATCTCGATCGACGGCTTTACCAGCTTGAGGGAATCCTGTTTATTGCTCGAGAGCCAATTTCGAGTCGAAAGCTGAGTGAACTAGCGGGGCTTGCAGATGGCACCGAGGCCCGGACGCTCATCCGGTACCTGAATGAAAAATATGAGCAGCAGCAACGAGCGATTCGCATCGAGCGGCTCGCCGGCGGTTTCCAGTTAATGACCCGCCCGGTCTTTGCCCAGTGGCTACGGTCGATGAACCATGTGCCAGCTGTAATCCGTCTTTCCCAGCCAGCAATGGAAACACTTGCGGTTGTCGCTTACCAGCAACCCGCCATGCGAGTGGAGGTGGAAGCAATACGGGGGGTGGCCTGCGGGGAGGTCCTCAGGCATCTCATGGAGCGGGACCTGGTACGGATTGCCGGCCGCAGCGAGGAACTCGGGCGACCCTATCTTTACGGGACGACGAGGAAATTTCTTGAGACATTTGGCATGGCAGAAATCGAAGAAATCTCGCCAATCGATCACATTGCGCAACTCAGTCCTTCAGCTTGAAAAGCTGCTTTAGGGCACTGAGCAGATTATGATGGTCGCCATCTACCGCACCATTTCGAAGGGATTCAAGGGGTGGGTGCAGCAGCTTGTTAACGAGCCTGTCAAAAGCAATTTCCAGTTCAGCGACAACCTGTGGGTCGGCTGCAGCCCCAAGCTTTTTGAGCAATCTCTCTAGTTCCTCGGCCTTTGTCTGGTCAGCCTGTTTCTTTAATTGCTGAATCCAGGGGCCCGTTGATCGCTGGTTGAAATCGGTAATAAACCGAGAGGTTTCCTCGTTGATAATCTGCTCTGCCCGGGGCCACTCACGCTTGCGAGCCTCCCTGTTCTTTGCACAGACTTGCTGGAGATCATCGAGCGAGTAAAGGTAAACGCCCAGGAAATCACTGACAGAAGCCTCAAAATCGCGCGGCACGGCAAGGTCCAGTACAAACAGTGGCCTCTGGAATCGTGCCTGGGCAATGGATTTAAAACGGTCGTGCGTTATCACCGGCTCCTTGGAACTGGTTGTTGAAACGACGAGATCTGCTTTCACCAGCAAGTCGTCGAGTTCCTCCCAGGGCCTGGCAGTGCCGGCAGTACGGTCAGCCAGTTGCTGGGC
>JAPYUD010000469.1:0-3240 GCA_029936215.1 Pirellulaceae bacterium
ATTCAATAGCCAGCGGGCAATAATGTGGTCCGGATCCTTCTCGAGGAGAATATTCAGGTAGACGAGCGATTCTTCCGATCCCTTCCGTTGTTGATGGATCGCAGCGGCGGAAATGGGGAACAGGCAGCTTTCACAATTCTGGCAAGCAATGCAATTTTCTGTTTCACCCACTCGAAGCCATGCAACCGCCAGGTCAAGCAACAGGCTGGACTCCTGCCCTTCCATGCCGGAAACCTCCGGGAATAATTTGAGTGCTTCGGTATATGCTTCTGAAGATCGCAGGTTTTCTCCAATGAATAATCCACGCTCCCCGATTGTGCGGTTCAGTTCATAGCGTACGGCCGCAGCGGAATTGGGGATCTTCTTGAGTTGCTGAATGGCTCGATCAAACATTCCCCGCCCAAAAGTTGGATGATCCTCCTGGCTGTCCAGATGATTTGCCGCCAGGGTCTGAAGGGTCCGTTCCCTATCGCTCAGTGGCGGGACTGGCGATTCAGTCGAAGAGGAACTGCAGGCAGGCAATGCCAGTAGCATCAACAGGCAGCAAAGCAGGCGACTCATGGTGAGACCTTGTGGCCAGCCAGGAAAGAAAAGTCATACACCCTGATTATAGCTTCTGCGGTGTGTGGTGTGCGGAGAAGTTTATCGAGCCGGAGGGGCTCAATTAAAGGGTAGCCGTGTGTTTTTGTGGCGGCCGGGCTGTGAATATTATGGCGGCTGAAAGGACCGGGAGGATTAAAAAGCAGACAAGTGCTGCCTGGTGGGATCCATACGTGTCTAAGGAGAGGGCCAGGGGTAGGGGGCCAAGGGCAGAGGCAATTGCCGAAATGCTCATGGCAGTTCCAGCAATTGCCCCCTGGTGCTTGCGGCCAAAGAAATTCACCCAGACCACGGCGCCGGTGCTGCGGAGAATTCCACCGTTGATCCCCAGCAGCATGGAATAGAGGATCGCCAGCCAGGGATTCTGGATCGTCAAGAGCAGCAGCACGGCAAGGGCCAGGCCTGACACGCTCACGCAGAGGAGATAGCGTGTTGGGATGCGTCCCGTGTAGTAACCCGCCAACAGCGAGGAGATGACAGCAGAAATCGCCTGGATGGCGAAGAGCCAGAGAGCATAGTTGCGGGGAACACCGATCGGCTTGAGCAGCGACGCCTGGTAAAAAGCAAGGCCGGTGCCAACCATCGCCCAGGTCGCCATGCCAGCAATCAGCTTCCAGAAAGTGGGGGTGCGTATCGCCTCCGCCACGGTCCAGCTTTCACGGGTTATCTCGTCCGGGAGTGTTTCGTCCTGATCGGATGGGGATTCCAGCTCGGCATCTCCGGGAAGGCGAAGGTCCGGCAAGAGGCCCATGTCCTCGGGACGGTTGCGGACAAAAAGCAAGGCAGGAATCACGGTTGTAGCCCAGAGAATGCCGGCAAGCACCAGCCAGGCATTACGCCAGCCATGGATATCGATCATCGTGTTGTTGAACCCGGCCGCAAGCATCACGGAGGCGGAGCCGCCGATTCCAACCAGGCCCATCGCCAGGCCGCGTCTTTTTTCAAACCACTCTCCTACAAGCCAGGTGGAAACAAGGTACAACATTCCCTGGCCAAGCAGTCTGCAGAGGAACATGCCGACGTAGAGCAGAAAGATAAAGTCTGCCGGGACCGCGCTCATCAGGCAGCAGGCACCGCCCAGGGCGGCTGCGGCAAAAGCCATCAGGCTGCGAGCCCCATAACGATCGATCACGCGGCCCAGTAGCGAGTAACTTAATGCTGCCAGGGCAGTGGCAATCATGTAGGCCATGGAGTAGTTGGTCTGCGTGATTCCCAGTTCATCCACCATGGGGTCCACGAACGAGGCCATCGAGTGGGTCTGGCCGGGAGCGGACATGAATGTGGAGAGTGCCGCGAAACCAATGATCACGATGCCGTAGTGGCGCAGACGCAAAAGAGGTTTCCCTGGGTTGGAGTCAACCGTGGGCAAGACCGAAGAATCGGAAGGCATGCGGAGACCAGGGGGGAGGGGTAGAGGTTGGTGAGGAGCGAGTATGACACCCGGACACGGAAACCACTAGGGGACAATAAATTCCCAGGGAGGAGGGCGGCAAGGTGTGTCTTCAGGGGGTGCTGGTTTGCCGAGCCGGGCCGTGAAATAATAGTAAATCTTAAGTTCCGCCAGAGCTCGTCGTGGCCACTGCCAAAACCGTCAAGTATGAAAGTTGAACACCATGGGCCCGCATCCATTCCATCGCGCACTTATCCTGTTTGCTGGGGTTCTTCTGTCGCTTGCCGGGGCTCGCAGCCCGGCCGCTGAACGACCGAATATCCTCTTCATCATTGCGGACGACCAGTCTCCCTTCGATCTGAAAATTTACAATCCGAAATCGACCCTGGAGACGCCGAATATTGACCGGCTGGCAGCCCGGGGGATGGTCTTTGATGGTGCCCACCAGATGGGTTCCTGGGTGGGGGGGGTCTGCACGGCATCCAGGCACATGATCATGTCCGGTCGCACGCTCTGGCATATTCCCGACAAGCCTGGCCGACTCAATAACCCACATACCACCAATCCGAAGCTGGTTCCTCCGAACCTGCCAGCTTTCACCCTGCCTGCCGTCTTTAATGACGCCGGTTATAGCACGGTGCGAACATGTAAAAGGGGGAATAGTTACGAGGCGGCCAACCAGCTTTTTTCGCAGGGCAGTGCTGCCACCAAGCGGGGAGGGACGGACGACACGGGAAGCGCCTGGCACGCGGAACGAATCCTTGAATACCTCCAGCAGCGCGAGGCCGGCGAGCAGACTGCCCCCTTCCTGATCTACTTTGGTTTTTCCCATCCGCATGACAAGCGAGATGGGAAACCGGAACTCCTGGAAAAATATGGCGCGGTTAATCACACCGACAGAAACTCGCTTCCCCCGGTAAACGCCAGGCAGCCGGCCTTGCCGCCCAATTACCTTCCCGCCCACCCCTTTCCCAACAGCCACATGTCAGTCAGGGACGAGGTCGCGGTGAGTGGCGTCTGGGACAAGCGGGATGAACGCACGATTCGGAACGAAATTGGGCGTGAGTACGCCTGTAGTGAAAACGTGGATATCCAGATTGGCCGGGTTCTTGAAAAACTAGAGGCGATGGGAGAACTGGAGAATACCTACGTCTTTTACACGGCCGATCATGGGATGGCGATTGGCCGCCACGGCCTGCAGGGAAAACAGAACCTTTATGAACATACCTTTCGCGTCCCCTTTATTGTTG
>JAPYUD010000470.1:0-3228 GCA_029936215.1 Pirellulaceae bacterium
TCCTGGATCAGGTCCAGGAAGCTGAGACCACGATTACGGTACTTCTTGGCGATCGAGACGACCAGCCGCAAGTTACCGCTTGAGAGCTGTCGTTTCACATTATCGTAATCCAGGAACTGCTTCCGAATCGTCTCACACCGCCGTTCCATGCTGACAGGGCTCTCCTGGGTCAGCACCATCAGGTCGTGGAGCTCACGGCGGAGATTGTATCTCTCCTCGGCAGCCTTCTTGCTGCGCGAACGTTTCAGGTCCTTAATGCCGTCTCGAATTTCCTTCATCCTGCTGGAAAATTCTTCCAGTTGGTGCATCAACGGCTGGATTCGCCGAGTCCGCAAACTCAGTTCCTCAACCAGCTGAAGCGCCTTGCGACGGCCACGGATAAAACAGGAACGTGCCCGCGACTTCTCTGCCGCATCGGTAGAATGACGAATTAACCTGTCGAAGTTATCCCTGTTCTGTTCCAGCACATGGTCCAGGGTGGGCAGGTTATGTGGCATCCTTGCCAGGATCTGTTCCTTGGTCAAACGCTCGGTCAGCGACACCTTGATGGTGCGATCAAAGGGAAGAGTTCCCTTGTGAACACGATGCAATGCCTCGACCGTCAGCTGCATCGCATAGTTGCAACCAAGCACGGATCGGCGAAACTGCTTCCGCGTCACCTCGATCTTCTTTGCCAGCGAGATTTCCTCTTCCCGGGTGAGAAGAGGGATTTCCGCCATCTGCGAGAGATACATCCGGATCGGGTCGTCACTTGGCCGCGGCAGGTCCTCCGCCGGCGTGCTGGTCGAAGTGGCCACCCTGGTCTCCTCGGCCGGCTTCGCCGCAACCCGCCGATCCGTCTCCGGCGGCGACTCCACCAGCTTGATCCCTTCCTCGTCGAGGTTGATCAACAGGTTGTCGAGACGATCGGGACTCACATCCTCGTCAGGGAGGAACTTGTTGACCTCATCATAGGTCAGGTAACCCTGCGATTTACCTTTTGAAACGAGTGCCTGCAGATCTTTATCAAAATGCTCCACGATATATTCCCTCCTTGCGCTTCCTGCGCCTGGTGACGGATAGAAAACCAGTTGGTTTCCAATGTTGACCCGTCCAGCTCCTACCCATCCTTGGGTGAGGAAAGACCCTGGCGAAGTCGCTCCTTTTCTAGTAGTTGTTCCAGGATGTCTTTTTCCTCGTCCGCTGGAACCTGATTATTTGCTAGCCTGTCAAGAGTCCGTCGGCTTTGCTGCTGACTTTCCTCGTTGTGGAAACCAGCAACCAAGCCGGACAGCCGTTGGCTGCCATCCTCCTGAACTGAAGAGGCCTTGTTATAAGACGATTCATCCAATTCCACCAATACGAGTTTGAGGCCTGGGTCATCTATTTTCGTCAAAATACTGGAAAAATCGACTTCTTCCCCCCTCTGACGGGCACTCCGGTAGATCGACATCAGATAACGAGCCGTGGTTGTAGTGAGTTTCTCATCACTAATTTTTGCCAGGGCATCTGCAACCAGTTCCGGCTGGGCTACGAAAATCTCGAAAAGTTCGATCTCCACCGGTGTCAGCGGAGGGAGTTCGCGCGACCCCATCTCACTTTCTGATTCCCAGGGGGCCTGTTCGGGAGATCGAAGTTCATTAAGTCGTCCACGAATATCAATTTCAGGGACGGAAAACAACCGCGCCAAACGGCCGATCATCTGTTGCTGTCGAAGTCGAAATGCCTGGGGTGTTGACGTGCGGGGAATCGGGGCATGTGCCAGAGATGCGAGGATCAATTCGAGCGCCTGGTTAGCACGGTGTGTGTCATTGGCCAGGTCAATTCCCCTGATCGCCACCTGCACCCTGTATTCCAGGGCATCGATTGCCGAATCGATACTCTGCTGAAATGCCTCGGAACCTCTTTCCAGGAGGAAGTCACAGGGGTCCATGTTCTCGGGCAAGACCAGGATCCGCAGTTCCACCTGCGCGGCGATGAACAGGTCCAGCACTTCCGAGGCCCTGCGCTGTCCGGCGGCATCACCATCGAGCACCAGGACAATCGTATCGCCAAAGCGTTTGAGAAGCTTTACGTGGTCCTCGCCGAGCGCTGTACCGAGCACAGCCACGGCGTTCTGAAATCCCTGCTGGTGGGCAATCAACACATCGGTATAGCCTTCCATGACAAGTACCGGGACATCCGTATTGACATGATCCCTGGCAACATCCAGGCCATAGACATTCATACTCTTGGTAAAGATCCGGGTTTCCGAAGAGTTGATATACTTGGCGGATTCATCATCTTCATAGGCAGGCAGTATCCGGCCGCCAAAAGCGATCGGCCTGCCTGAAGCGTCTCGAATCGGAAACAGCACGCGTCCACGGAAACGGTCATAGATGCGGCCCTTTTTTTCTGATTTCACCAGTGCCCCGATGGCCTGCAGAACTTCCACCGATGGTCCACCCCCGGCCGCACGGTCAGTCAGCCATTGCCACTCGTTGGGAGCAAAACCGATTCCATAAGCCGCGATCGACTCGGGGGTGATCTGCCGCTTTGCGAGATACTCCCGGGCCGGCTCTGCTTCTGCCGATGAAACCAGGTACTCGTGGTAGGCCGTCTCGGCCCACTGCATCGCCTGGAACAGTGCCTTCCTGTCATCGGGACCTCCAGGCTCAGCAGCCTTTCCCCGGCGCGGAAGGGTGATTCCCGCCTTGTCCGCAAGTAATTCCAGGGCCTCGCGAAATTCAAGGCCTTCCTGCCGCATCGCAAAGCTGAAAACATCCCCACCGATATCGCAGACCCAGCACTTCCAGCTCTGGCGATCCGGGTTCACTTGCAGGCTGGGACGGCTGTCTTCATGCCAGGGACAGAGGCCGAGGAACATCCGTCCTTTTTTTTGTAGCTGAATATGCTCGCCGACAAGTTCCACGATGTCCACCGCATGGCGAACCTGTTCCTTGGCATCGTCATTAAATCCAGCGGACACCGCGGGTCCCTCCAGCAGCAGAAGAGAGGTTGCATCGAATTGCTGGCTGCTGCGAGTACCAGCAGTCTGCCTGCCCTGGTCACCCTGACCTGCAGGCCACGCTGTCGGATTATAGGGATGCCCTGATTACCCGGTCAATAACGTGATCTCCCGGAAAGAGGGAAGGTCATTAATCTTCCCTCGGCGCAACATTCCCACAACAGGAGGGCTACAATCACCACTAAAGGAAAAAACCTTTCCCCCGTTACCCCGGACCTGGACGCACCGAGCCATGCGAGAAC
>JAPYUD010000471.1:0-3220 GCA_029936215.1 Pirellulaceae bacterium
TCGACATAGGCATACGAGAAGCCAGCGGCGTAGGCAAAGAGTGCCAGTGCCGACCACCAATCGCCAGAACCAGTCGCTGCCGACGTTCTGCGACGCACCCCGGCGATCACCCACAGCACCAGCGCACCGGAGATGATCCGAATCGACGTGAAACTCGCTGCGTCGATCTGAGCGTCCTTGAGTGCCAAACGGCACAGCAACGAATTGCCCGCGAAGGCAACCATCGCCAACGATGTCAAAACGAGCATCCGCGTCATCGACATCCCGGTCCCACCTCATTCTCTCACTTCCAGGCCTTTTCACCACGGACGAGTCATCCGGCAGGGTGAAGAATACCCACTCTGGCCCGACTCTCCTGGCATCAATCCAGCTTCCAACCACGACGGTAGTCACGGTGGATATAGCGATCTGCCCTGGGACAGCCGACTGCTTTCATTGCCGGCCCATCCCACTCGACCGGTTCGCCCAGCCGGATTGCCAGGTTCCCCAGCAGCACGGTCTCGGTAAAGGGTCCGGACTTCTCGAAACGGGAAAGGGCCGGGGCCCCACCCTTGCAGGCCTCGACCCACTCCACGTCCTCGTTGGCAACCCGGGGCAGGCTGGGCTCGGGAGCCTTGAAATCTTCCAGCGCCGAGTCAGGCGTAATTAACCAGTCGAGATTTGATCGATTGAAGAACATCTTGCCTTTGTCACCAACCATCACCAGGTCGAACGTGCCGGCAACCTTTTTACTGGTCATTCCGCTTTCTGCCAGTACTTCCGCTGCCGGCATGCGCCCCCCGTCATACCAGCTGAACTGGAGTTCATCGCTGTATTTGCCCGCCGGGAAGTGATAGCGAACGGTCGAGGCGGTGGGAGCGGAGAGGGGAGTATTTCCCTCGGAGTCCGCTTCCACGCGAGTGGGGTGTTTCAGTTCCAGGGCCCAGTAGGGCATATCCATGATGTGGCAGCCCATGTCCCCCAGTGCCCCGGTACCGAAATCCCACCAGCCGCGCCATTTGAATGGACAGTAGGCCTCGTTGTAGGGACGTTTCGCCGCCGGACCGAGCCAGAGGTCCCAGTCGAGACCCGCAGGCACCGGCTGCCCTGTAGGGAGTGCGGCCAGTCCCTGGGGCCAGATCGGCCGGTTGGTCCATGTGTGGACCTGCTGGATCCTGCCGATCACCCCGGCCCGAATCCACTCCACCGCCCGCCGGACCGGCTCGCCGGCGTGCCCCTGGTTTCCCATCTGTGTGGCCACCCCATGCTTGCGTGCCATCTTGGCCATCAACCGGGCCTCGCCAATCGAGTAGCTCAGCGGTTTCTGGCAGTAGACGTGCTTGCCCATCCGCATGGCCATCACCGCCGCATGGCAGTGAACATGGTCCGGCGTGGAGACCGTGACGGCATCAATCTCGCGATCATGCTTGTCGAGCATGACACGAAAATCCCGGTGAAAGCTGGCCTGCGGGTGCAATTCACGCTGATCCTTCCCCTTGCGAACTCGACGATTATCATCGACGTCACAAAGTGCCACGATCTTTCCTCCCGCGGCCGCCACGTCGGCAACATCCCCGCTTCCCTTGCCACCGATCCCGATACAGCCAACCTGTAATCGCTCGTTGGCTCCCCAGACCTGCTCGGGGACAAACTGGAACGCGAACGCGGCAGCGCCCGCCTTGATCATGGTCCGTCGGTTGGTCACAGGAGTTTTCATTTTTCGTTTCGTAGAGGAGTCTTCCTGGTCGGTTCCTTGTACCAACTGGGGGTACCGAACCAGTCGTGCATTTCTTTTATGAATGGAAACACGATCTCTTCGTCTTCCGGGAGATGTCCACGGTCACCCGTTGAGACGATCCAGGAATCGAGTGCCGCGCGCATTTCGGCCAGCACTCGCTGGTGACGGGCCTTGCCCGATTTCACCAGGTTCTTGATCTCGTGGGGATCGGCCTGCGTGTCGAAGAGCATTTCCGTGGCAAAGGGTTTCATCAGGTCTGCCGCAGGTCCTGAGAGCTTCCCCTCGGCATGCAACTGCCGCATCAACGGCTTGACCAGGAAACACTTCTCCTTGTAACGGTTGAGCGTCAGGAAACCGGCTCCCGGCGTACCGTTGCGAATGTAGTGATAACGGGCTCCATGAACGGACCGTTGCCAGATAACGGTCTCATCGATGCGGTCCCGGGCGGCGAAAGCAAACTGCCGCGGCGGTTCCGCATTGGGACCGAGAAAGACACGGCTCTGCATGCCAACAGGCTTCTTGATACCCGCCATGAAAAGCGTGGTAGCGGTCAGGTCCAGCAGGCTAAGAACCTGCCCGTTGACCTTGCCGGGGGCAACCTGCCTGGGGGCCGCTATCTTCTCGGGATAACTAATGATCATCGGGACGTGGAGGCCACTGTCAAAACACCAGTGAATTCCACGAGCCTCCAGTCGCCCATTGTCCGAGAAGAAGACGACGATCGTATTCTCAGCCAGGCCGTCCTTTTCCAGCTGGTCCAGGATCCAGCCAATCCGGACATCGGTCCCGGTGACCGAATTCAGATAGCGGGCCCATTCCTCGCGAACGACCGGGTGGTCAGGGTAGTAGGGGGGTGGGGTCACATTCTTGGCCGTGGCCACCTTCGGGTGCCACTCCTCGCCCACCCACTTCACACGTGGCTTCTCCGCCGACTTGCGGTCGTAGATGTCGTATTCTGCCTCGGGCATGTTGATCTGGGCAAAGAACGGCTGTTTCTGCTTGAGCTTCGACCACTCCTTGCCGGCGTAGACCGGCCCCTCGTTGACAAAGTTCAAATCCAGCTTGCCGGTTCCGACCACGCGTTCACCAATATGAGTGATATTAGCCGTGTGATAGCCGGCATCGGCCAGCAAGTGGGTAATCGGCCGCACCCCTTTCGGCAGGCGATAATCATCGTCGCGGTGAGACCTCATGTTGTGCATGTCGGTCGTGGTCGCATACCATCCGGTCATCAATGCCGACCGGCTCGGCGCACAGACCGGGGACGTGGAATAGACTCGCGTAAAGCGGGCCCCGCTCCCGGCCAGCCGATCCAGGTTCGGGGTCTCGACGTTCGGGGCACCGTAACAGCCCAGGTCGAGGGCAAAATTCTCACCCACGATCCAGAGGATATTCGGCCGGGTTACAGCCTCCTGCGGCGACCCCTGGGCACTCGCAATCCCAGCTGGCGACAGCAAGAGAAGCAGGCTGACAGCGTTGCGCATCAACAGTCGTCCGTAGAGA
>JAPYUD010000023.1:0-17913 GCA_029936215.1 Pirellulaceae bacterium
AGCTGGCACGACGAGTCATCCAGGTCAGCTCCCAGCACGGACCACTTGGTCGCTTGCTGGAGCTGGACGGAAACCTGAGGGCCACCTCACCCCATGCCCCGCTGGCCGTCTCCCTTGAGGACATGCGACAGTTCTTTGCCTCCGGTGATGCACCCCTTTCCCAGCGACAGCTCTTGTGCAAGGCACGTGCAATTTACGGAACAGAATCCGCCTGCCTGCAGAGCGAGGAGATTGCTCGCCAGGCCGTGCAGTCCACCCCCTGGTCACACGAGTCGGCCGCGCAGATTTTCCAGCAGCGGATGGACCTGGAACAGACCGCCTCGGTTCACAATATCAAGCGCGGGCCTGGGGGAACGGTGGACGTGGAAGTGATCGCTCAGATGTTACAGCTCAAGTATGCTGCCCGCTCCCCCGCCGTCCTGGTGCAGGGAACACTTGATGCCTTGCAGGCCCTGCGTGACGAGGGCCACCTGGAAGAAGAGGACTGCCGCGTGCTCTGCCAGTCCTACGACCTGCTGCGCAGCATCGAGTCCGGCTTGCGCCTGATGAACACCACCGCTCGCCACGATCTGCCCGAGGACAACAAGGGACTCTCCCAGCTGGCATTCCTGCTCGGTTATGATGATCCGCGTCAACTGGTGGAACAATCCAGGCATTACCGGCAGGAAAACCGCCAGCGTTTCCGTGCCATCTTTGATTACCATTCCGCTGCCAGGCCGGTCCGGTAGCGCGGGGCAGACAAGATGTCCGATTCGTATGACTGCATCGTAATCGGCGGGGGCGGAGCGGGACTGGCCGCTGCCTACTCCGCAAGCACAAGCGGAGCCAGCGTGGCACTGCTGGAAAGACGACCCCAGGCGGGCGGCACAACCGGGATCGCCGTCGGTTCATTTACTGCTGCCGGGACGCGCTGGCAGAAGAGAGCTGGAATTGACGACAACCCGGCGAACCATGCCGAGGATGTCGCTCTCTTTGCTGATCCTGGCATCGAGGCCCGCAACAACGAGCCACTTCGTCGCTTCTTCCTGGAACACGCGGCCGAAACCCTGCACTGGCTTCAGGAAGAGCTTGGCCTGAACTATGTTGGCCCCAGCCCCGAACCACCGAATCGCTGTCCCCGCATGCACAATGTGGTTCCGGGAGCAAAGGCCTATGTCGCACGGTTTCAACTGGCACTCAGGCGGCGGGGAGTCACGATCATTACCGGGGCCGATGTCAACCGCCTGGTCCTGGACGATGGCCGGGTTACTGGAGTTGAATTTCGCCAGGGAGCTGGCGTCCGCCAACTGCGGGCTCACCGCGGCGTTATCCTGGCAACAGGTGACTATGCCAATAACCCGGGGATAATTGCCCATCACAAGGGGGAGAAATACCGTCAGATCGAGGGCATCAATCCACACGCCCTGGGACACGGACACGAGCTTGCCGAGCAGGTGGGAGCCAGGCTCGTCAACATGGATATCACTTATGGTCCGGAGCTGCGGCTGGTAGCACACTCCAGCAAGCCTTTTCAGCAATGGCTGCCGGCCAGCGGATTTGCCTCCCGCATCATGGGCTGGCTTGCCGAGCGAATGCCTGGCTGGATGATCAACCGATTCATCAAGCGACTGCTGGTGACCTGGCAGCACCCGGAGGACGCACTCTTCCAGGATGGTGCGATCCTGGTGAACTCACGGGGAGAGCGGTTCGTCAACGAGTTGTCCTGGCCGGAAAGAGAAATCGCCGTGGCCAGCCAGCCGGGGAAGACTGCCTACCTGCTCCTTGACGGCCGGCTCTGTGAGCAGTATTCCCGCTGGCCCAAGTTCATTTCCACGGCTCCTGATATCGCCTATGCCTATGTCGATGATTACCTTCGGCTTCGACCCGACGTCACCGCCAGCGGCACGCAGATCGAGCAACTCTGCCAGCTCCGCGGCCTCGATGCAACCGTTCTCAAGGCCAGCATCGAGCAATTCAACCAGCATGCCCGGGAGGGGACAGTCGATTTACATGGAAGGCCGGGGGCTGCCTCGCCACTGGCTATCGCTCCCTGGTTGCTACTCGGCCCCGTCAAGGCCTACTTCACAACCACCGAGGGGGGCGCGGCGATCAACCAGCGCCTCCAGGTACTGGATCAGCAGGACCAGCCGATCCCGGGACTTTATGCTGCTGGCCAGGTCGGCCTGGGAGGCATGGTGCTCTGGAGCCATGGCCTTCACATCGCCTGGGCAATGACCAGCGGTCGCCTGGCCGGGATCGAGGTGGCAGGGGAAAGCTAGAGGCCGAGGTACTCTTCCAGTGCCTCACGCATCACGCTGGCATCCGGTTCAACCCCCGTCCAGATGCGGAACCCGATCACGGCCTGGTTAACAAGCATTCCGAGCCCGTCCAGGGTCCGGCATCCGCGATCGGCGGCATCTCGCAGCAGCCTTGTTTGCGGGGGATTAAACACCACGTCTGCCACGACCATCGATGGCTCCAGGCTCTCGACTACCAGCGGCACACGGGCCTCGGCATCACCCAGCCCGATCGAGGTGGCATTGATCACGATATCGGTCCCCGGCGGGACAGCATAATCCACTCCATCGCTACTCTCCAGCCGTGCGGGAACACCAACCCGGCCATTGATCAAGTCAACCAGTTCCTCTCCCCGTGCTGCTGTTCGGTTTACCACCACGATCTCGGCAACACCCTCCAGCCCAAGTTCAACCGAGATGGCCCGGGCCGCTCCCCCGGCGCCGAGGATCACCACGCGTGTTCCCTCTGGCTGCACCAGTTCCTTGAGAGAGGCGACAAATCCCTTGCCGTCGGTGTTCTCACCAATCAACTCTCCCCCGCTTGCATTCACGCAATTGACTGCTCCCATCAACTCCGCCGCCTTGCTTAACCCGTCCAGGTACTGGATCACCGAGACCTTGTGGGGAATCGTGAAGTTCCCGCCACGAAAATCCATGGCACGCATTCCTGCCAGGGCTGCCTCGAGATTCCCTGGCGGGACCTCAAACGTCACGTACCGCCAGTCCAACCCAGCAGCCGCAAAGGCTCGCTCGAACATGAACTCGGTAGGATTTCCCGCCACGGGCTGGCCCATGCAACTTACAACCTCGTGAATCGGCTTTCCTGTCATGGTCGGCTTTGCTTTCTCTTACAGGCAGGCATCGGGTAAAAGGGATAAAGGACAAAACAGGAGGCTGCCAGGGTCGTTCGGACTGGCCCAGCCATTTTCTCACCCTTCCGGCAATGTTACCCTATCACCCATGACCGTTCAGCAACCAGCAGGTCTGTTTATTGCCGGTAGCGATACCGAGGTCGGCAAGACCTACGTCACTGCCCAGATCGCTGCAGCGCTACTCGCGACGGGGAAAAAGGTAGGTGTCTACAAGCCTGCTGCAAGTGGCTGCGACCTGGTCGATGGCAAGCGAGTTGCAGCTGACGCGCTGACAATCTGGGAAGCGGCCGGGAAACCCCGTTCGCTCGAGGAGGTCTGTCCCCAGTACTTCGAGGCTCCCCTTGCACCCCCGCTCGCGGCAGAACAGGAAGGTACGAAGGTCGACCCGGAGTTACTTCGCAGCGGCATTCAGTGCTGGCAGGATAACCATGACGTGGTACTGGTGGAGGGAAGTGGCGGTCTTCTTTCCCCCATCAGCGACGAGGATTTTGTTGCTGACCTGGCCCTCGAATTCGGTTATCCGCTGATCGTGGTCGTGCCGAATCAGCTGGGAGCGGTAAACCAGTTGCTGCAAACGCTCGTCACGGCAACAACTTTTCGTGAGGGACTCACTGTCGCAGGGATCATCCTCAACCAGCAGGCGGGCGATAGCGCGGACCAGAGCAGCCTGTCAAATCGCCACCTGATCCAGCGGCACGCGATCCCACCCCTGCTTGCCGAGGTCGAATTCCAGGGGAGCCTCCCCTCCTCTATCGACTGGATGGCGCTGGCCTGCCAGCGAGATGAGAATTCCGAGAGCAGGGTGATACTCCAATGAACAAGGGCGAACGTGACAGGGCATGTCAGCACAATCGCCAGGCCTGGGACCGCCTGGTTGAAAAGAAAAACCGATTTACCCGCCCAGCCAAGGATGAAGACCTGGTTGACCCGCTCTCGACGGTGGATGCCATTGGCTGGCTGGGAGGGAACGTCCGCGGTCTCAGGCTACTCTGCCTGGCCGCGGGTGGCGGCAAGCATGCTGTCATCTACGCAGAGGCTGGAGCGGATGTGACGGTGGTCGACCTCAGTCCGGCAATGCTGGAACTGGACCGGCGGGTTGCCGCCGAGCGGGGACTGGACGTTCGCACAGTGGAAACCTCGATGGATGACCTGAAGATGTTTGGCGAGGGTGAATTTGACCTGGTCATTCATCCGGTCAGCAGTTGCTACCTTCCCAGCATCGTGCCAGTCTACCAGGCAGTCGCCAGGGTGCTTCGGGTGGGAGGCCTCTATATCAGTCAGCACAAGCAACCGACGAACCTGCAGTCTGGAATGGAACCCTCGGTCTCGGGATACGAGATCATTGAGCCTTACTACCGCCAGGGTTCTCTGCCACAGGTTGGCAACAGCCTGCTCCGCGAGGAGGGAACTCTCGAGTACCTGCACCGCTGGGAGGAGATCCTCGGCGACCTCTGTCGCTGTGGATTCGTCATCGAGGATCTGACCGAACCGGTACATGGAAAGCCAGACGCAGAACATGGCAGTTTTGGCCACCGCGCCATGTATATTGCTCCCTATGTTCGCATCAAGGCTCGGCGTCTCAATCCAGACTACCTGCAACCGACACCAAGTGTCATACTTCCGGGTTCATGAATGCCCTTGGGTGACAAGAGGCCGAAACGATGAAACAGCTCACTCCCTGCTATCAAGTTCTGCTCCTGCTTCTGCTCGTCTCTGCCGGTCTTCCTGCTGCCGAGCGGAAAAAGATCTCCGTGACGAGCTCGATCGACGGAAGCAACCAACCCTGTTACCTGATTCTGCCCGACCGTTACCTCAAGCAACCGGCCCCCTCCCCCCTGCTGGTTTCACTCCATACCTGGAGTGGCGACGTGGAACAGCGGAACATGCCGCTGGAAGCGGAAGCGGAGAGGCTCGGCTGGATTTATCTTTTTCCCCATTTCAGGGGTGCCAACCGGCATCCCGATGCCTGCGGTTCACGCTTGGCTCAGCAGGACATCCTGGACGCGGTTGAGTGGGCCTGCCAAAAGCAACAGGTCGACCGGCGCCGCATCTACCTGACTGGTGTTTCTGGCGGCGGACACATGACAATGTTGATGGTGGGCCGCCACCCTGGAACCTGGGCGGCAGCAAGTGCCTGGGTCGGCATCAGTGACCTGGGTGCCTGGTATCATCGGCACCAGGAAAGCAATTACGGTAAAATGATGCGGCTCTGCTGTGGTGGAGCTGCCGGGGGAAACCGGCTGATTGACAGGCAATACCGCCAGCGATCGCCCCTCACGTGGCTCAGGCATTCCCTCCCCGTTCCGCTCGACATTGCTGCCGGTGTTCATGACGGCCACAAGGGCAGCGTGCCGGTCCGCCATTCGCTTGAAGCCTTCAACGTGATCGCCCGGGCTGCCGGCGAGAGGAGAATAAGCGAGGAGGAAATCAGCCAGATCGGGGCCGTCAATGGCCGTCTCCTGAAACCCGCTCCCTCCGACCAGGTCACCGACCCATCGCTGGGCCGCGAGATTTACCTGAGGCGAGAGGCCGGCCAGTCGCGCGTTACCATTTTCGAGGGCGGCCATGAAGGTGTCGCCCGGGCTGCGACCGCCTGGCTGGGCCAGCATCAGAAACCAGAGAATGACAGGTAATCGATGCCCAAAATTCACCGAGTCCTGATTATTGGCACCGGTTCGATTGGCGAGCGGCACACCCGCTGCTTTCTCAACACCGGTCGAGCAGACGTGCAGATATGTGAACTCAATCGGGATGTCCGGCTACGCGTTGCGGATACGTATGGCGTGGAATCTCACGTCGCCCTGGAACAGGCACTCCAGAATCCACCGGACATCGCTGTTATCTGTACCCCTGCACCGCTCCACGTTCCGATCGCCCGCCAGCTGGTGCTGGCTGGTACGGATGTGCTAGTGGAAAAACCCCTGGGAACATCAACGGACGGTGTTGATCAACTCTGCTGGGAAGTGGAACAGGCCGAACGAGTCGTCGCGGTTGCCTACGTCAGTCGACAGAACCCGATGCTCGTCGAAATGAAACAGGCGATTGACTCCGGCCGCTTCGGCAAACCCCTGGAGTTAATTGTCCAGGGTGGACAGCATTTCCCCACCTACCGGCCTGCTTTCCGAGAAACATACTACCGTGACCGGGAGACCGGTGGCGGGGCCATCCAGGATGGCCTCACTCACTCGATCAACACGGCAGAGTGGCTCGTGGGACCCCTGCGGTACGTTGCCGCCGACTGTGACCGCCTGGTGCTTGACGGGGTCAACGTGGAGGACACGGTCCACGTGATTGGCAGGCACGGATCAGTGATGGCCAGCTACACGCTGAACCAGCACCAGGCTCCCAATGAAACCCGCATCCAGGTTGTCTGCGAGAAGGGTGTTGTCCGTTACGAGGCACACGAGCAGTTATGGAAGAGCATGGTCACCCCTGGCAACGACTGGGTCCTGGAAAACCAGGTCTCGCTGGAACGGGATGACCTTTTTGTCAGCCAGGCCAGGATGTTCCTGGATGCAGCTGAAAAGGGAAGCCCTGTTTCCTGCACCCTGGCCGAGGGGGTGCAGACACTCCAGGCTAACCTGGCAATTCTGGCTGCTGCGGACACTGGCAGCTGGCAGGAAATCACCGAGATACCAGGAACCACCCCATCCGAAGAAGGACCGCTGCCATGACAAGCGAACGCCACGTGGACGACCTCTTTGATCTGACAGGCAGGGTCGTGTTGATCACCGGTGCCGGGGGATATCTCGGATCTGCCATGTGCCGGGCGCTTGTGGAAGCCGGGGCCACCGTGATTGCAAGCAGTCGCAAGGCAGAGCGAGCTCAACAGGTCGCCGCCGAACTGGAAAAAATCGGCGGCAACCACTTCGGCATCGAGCTGGATCACATGGACCCTGACTCGATTGATCGCGGATTCGACAAGGCTGTTTCCCTGGCGGGCCATGTTGACATCCTTATCAACAACGGCAACGAGGGCACTGGGGGGGACCTGACAACGGTCACTGCCGAGCAATTCAACCGGCAACTCCAGAACGCAACTGGTTTCTTTCTCCTTGCCCGCCGCCTGCATGATCACCTCAGCGAGAGGTCGGCAGCCGGCAACATCATCCTCATCGGGTCGATGTACGGGGTGGTCGGATCGTACCCGGATGCTTACGAGGGAATCTGCGATGCCAGCCCGGTTGGGTACCACGCACTCAAGGGAGGAATCGTGCACATGACCCGCCACCTGGCTGCCTACTGGGCCAGCGACAACATCCGCGTCAATTGTCTCAGCCCGGGCCCTTTCCCCAACCCGGAATCGGCGCCGGCAGCGATGGTCGAGCGGCTGTGCGAGAAACTGCCGATGAAACGGATGGGTAATAACCATGAACTCAAGGGGGTGATCGTCTTCCTGGCAAGCGATGCGAGCAGTTACATGACGGGACAGAACCTGATCATCGACGGCGGCTGGACTGCCTGGTAATAAACACTGCAAGGGCAGGCAACAGTGACCATGGATATTCAACCCGCCAATTACCGGTCCGAATCGGCTCGCCCACTCACGAGCCTGGTTTTCATCACTCCCATGCTGTTGGCCTACGAGGCAGGGATCTTCTGTTTTGGCCAGCAGGCCATGCGTAATGGGGCAGATGCATGGTTACGAGAGTTACTGATCCTGCTTGGTTTTGGCCAGTACTTCCTGCTCCCCGTCCTGGCCGCAGCGATCCTGCTGGGCTGGCATTACACCAGCCGGACCCGCTGGAAAATCGAGAACCGCGTGGTGCTGGGCATGTGGGTCGAGTCACTGGTGCTGGGCATGATCCTGCTTTTTTCGGCACGCCTGCTGGCAATGCTCTTTTTCTGGACGACCACCCCCTTCCAGGCATCACTCTCGATGAGCAACCTGCCGGCAACCGTCTGCGGATATTTTGGTGCCGGAATCTACGAGGAACTTCTTTTTCGCCTGATCCTGGTGCCGGCAATCCTTGGCCTGCTTGCCTGGTGGGGCTGCCGCAAGCGAACCGCCTCGGTCTGGGCGGTGATTCTCAGCAGCCTGCTGTTTTCCCTCGCCCACTACGACCTGTTTTCCAGCGTGGGTGACCCATTCAATCCCTACAGCTTTGTCTTCCGTACGCTGGCTGGCATCTTCTTTGCCACGCTCTTCCTGAAACGGGGTTTCGGCATTGCTGCGGGCACACACGCGATGTACGACATCTGCACCCTCGCCTGGTAAACCGCTCGATCAACTGATCTTTGTCCCGCCGGGCCACCCCGCTTATAATGCGTCCGCTGGAATGGCAGGGCCGGATCGAGCCGGCAGGATCTCAGGATTATCGCCAGGGGACATTTTATCACCGTGTTATCTGTCAGGCCCAAGGTCGCGGAACTGGTTTTCCAGCTCTACGGACGTGTTCTTCATCCGGAATTATTCCAGGTCTTCAAGACCCAGGAAGTGGAACGCGGTGAATACTCCGCAAAAGTACAGATCACCTCTGCCGGGCACGTGGTGACCTGGCGATACCAGGGGATCACGCTTTCGGAAGTCGCTACATCTGCTCAGCACCCGCTTCCCCAGCGCCGCCGCCTGCTCTCTTATCCCCTCAAGGGCGACCAAAGTGACGAGGTAGAATGCCGCGGGGGAGTGAGTTACCAGACAACATTCCAGCTGGAACAGGTGCCGACCGATGTCTTCTGGACCTTCCAGCAGGAACTCACGGCGGATGGCCAGAAGAAAGGGATGCTCTACACGTTTAACTCGAGTGGCCGGATGGCAATGGGAGCCTTGAGTTACATTCACGTCGAGACGCGGGCACGTAGCATGCTGCTGCAGGCCTTTCATACCTTTCCGGACGACCATGCGATCGTCAAGAGCCAGTCGTTGTTCAAGCTGCCCTGAGGCAGATTCCTGGTACGGGCTTTCTGCCGATAAGCCGGGCAATCGGCCCCCGAATCCCATCATTGACGAATTCCCCTCTTCCTCCAACAATGCACTGTCGCCTTGAGGATGAAAGATCGAAAACCGCTTCGTCGAGCAACTCCCATGAATGCCATTCAGCGCAATGACCCCCAGGTATGGAAAGCAATCCAGTCTGAAATTGATCGCCAGCGAGATGGCCTGGAGATGATTGCCAGTGAGAATTACACCAGCCAGGCGATCATGGAAGCAGCTGGAAGCGTGCTTACGAACAAGTATGCCGAGGGTTACCCGGGACGGCGTTATTATGGCGGCTGCGAGCATGTCGACGTGGTGGAAGAGCTAGCCCGCGAGCGGGCCAAGCAGCTTTTCGGGGCCGAGTTTGCCAATGTCCAGCCACATTCCGGTTCCCAGGCAAACATGGCTGTTTACCTCTCGACCCTCCAGCCAGGGGATACCGTGCTGGGACTGGACCTCGCCCATGGCGGCCACCTGACCCACGGCATGAAACTCAATATTTCTGGTCGCCTCTACAACTTTATTAGTTACGGGGTGACGGCCGACTCCCATCGAATTGACTTCGACCAGGTTGCCAGCCTGGCCCGTGAACACAAGCCGAAGCTGATCGTGGCCGGGGCAAGTGCTTACCCGCGGGAAATCCCACACGATCGCTTTGCCGAGATCGCCGAGGACGTGGGGGCCCGCCTGTTTGTTGACATGGCCCACTATGCCGGACTGGTTGCAGCCGGACTGCACCACAACCCGATCCCGGTCGCTGACTTCGTCACCACCACAACACACAAGACGCTGCGGGGCCCTCGCTCCGGACTGATCCTTTGCCGTGAAGAATACTCCAAGGAGATCAACCGGAGTGTCTTCCCGGGACTGCAGGGAGGCCCCCTGATGCATATCGTCGCAGCCAAGGCGATCTGTTTTGGCGAGGCCCTGAAAGATGACTTCCGGGATTACGCCCAGCTTGTCCTGGACAACGCCCAGGCACTGGCAGAAACACTCTCTGCCAGCCCTCTCGCACTAGTCAGTGGAGGCACCGACAATCACCTGCTGCTGGTGGATGTCACCCCGCTTGGTATCGGCGGCCAGTTGGCCGAGGAAGCACTGGGGCAATGTGGTATCACGGTCAACAAGAACATGATTCCATTTGACGAGCGCAAGCCCGTGGATCCCTCGGGTATCCGGGTTGGCACCCCGGCACTTACCACCCGGGGCATGGGGCCTGGAGAAATGCGTCAGATCGGCGACTGGATGATCCAGGCACTCCAGTCCCCCGACGAGACAGGCCTTCACGAGACAATCAGCCAGTCGGTATCCCAAATGTGCGAGAATTTCCCTGTCCCGGCCGATAGCACCGGGGCTCTCCAGGCAGGGTGAAAAACATCATGACCGAAAACAACCGAATCCTGATCGCGGATGATAATCCCGCCAACTGTGAGTTATTGCAGGCCTACCTCGAAGAGGTGGACTGCCAGATCGAGCTGGCGATCGATGGCCAGGACACGCTTGACAAGGTGGAGTCCTTCCAGCCTGACTTGATCCTGCTTGACGTGATGATGCCACGGCTCAATGGATTTGAAGTCTGCAAGCAGCTCAAGGAAGAGACCCAGACCAGCAAGATCATGATCCTGATGGTGACAGCGTTAAATGAAATCGGGGATATTGAACGAGCGGTCGGGGCCGGTACCGATGATTTCCTTTCAAAACCGGTGAACCAGGTGGAGCTGGTCAAGCGGGTGGAAAACATGCTCAAGCTCAAGGATGTGACCGATGAGGTTGAACGGTTGCGACAGTATATCGAGCAGATGGAAGAGTAACCCGGGTCTTCGAGCTTGCCGCCCGGCAAAAAAGTGGGGTATCCTGTAGATTCTAACCGTGTGCCCCGGGGAGTCCTCCATGACACCCAGAAGAACCCCCTTTACGATTCTCCCCAGCTGCCTGGCGTGGTTGCTTGCGATCGCCATTTTCCAGGTCGCGCCTGCGATGGAGAATCCCGACACGGATAGTCAGCGGCTTGAAGAACGCATTCTCTCGTTGATAGAGCAACTGGGGCATGATAATTTCAACCGGCGGGAGTTTGCCCAGCGAAAGCTAAGACAGCTTGGATTGACCGCTTACGATGCTGTCCACCGTGCCCAGCAGCACGACGATATCGAGGTTGCCAAGCGAGCCCGCTACCTGGTGCGAAGCATGCGTATCCAGTGGAGCCGGGAATATGACCCGGCGATGATTCGTCGCATCCTGGTTGGTTACGGTGACAGGAGTCCCGAGGAGCGACGCAACCGGATGGAGGAACTGGCAAGCCAGGACCAGGGGCAGCTGGTTCTCTGTCGCATGGTCCGTTACGAATCCACGTCTCCACTCTCCAAGTACGCGGCCCTGTTGATCATCCAGCAGGAGAGGCCCGCTGACGAGTCCCAGGCATCGGCGCTGGCGGCTCGTCTGCATGATGCAGTACGACAGAGTGCCCAGACCGCGGCTGGCTGGATACGGGTTTATGCGAAAACGCTGGAAGACCCTGAATCGGCACTCGATCAATGGGAACAGATCTGCCGTCAGGAAGAAACCACGCTGACCCAGTTCCCGCGAGAGACGAGCCGAGAGATCACGCGAGACCTGCTGCGAGAGTATGCCACGCTGCTGGATACGATTGACCGGAAGGAACAGTCCCTGGCTGTCCTGCGGCGGACAATTAACTTGCTCGACGGAACAAGCAAGCAGCTGCTGGAGATGGTGGACTGGCTTGTCGACAACGAGGCCTGGTCCCTTGTCCAGGATGTCGCGGAGCGTTTCCCCAGTGAATTTTCCAGGAATCCCTTCCTGATCTACCGCCTGGCCGAATCCCATTTAAGAGAAGGAGATCCGCAGCAGGCCGACGAGGTGGCGGCACGTGCACGGGCAATTGACCCGGAGAACACCCGGGCCCATACGCTGATAGCGATCCAGTTGCAAAAGCAAAACCTCGTCCGCTGGTCTATCGAGGAGTTTCGACTGGTCCTTGAAAAAGCAGACTTGAAGTCCCAGGACAACCTTTATGCTCGTTTTCTCCTGAGCGAGATGCTTCACGACCAGGAAAAAGAAGTCGAGGCAGCCAGTGTGCTTGAGGGGGCCATGGAAGCCGTCAAGGATGAACGGGTTCAAAAGCATGTGGAACAGGTCTTTGGCCGCACACCAGCAGGCATCATATCACGACGGTTGTATTTCCTGGCAATGGCACGGAAGCAGGCCAGCATGTTCGATGAACAGAGGAAGCTGCTGGAAGAGGCAATCCAGTCGGATCCCAGTGACGGTGACGTGTTGATTGCCATGCACCGCTTCAAGCAGGCAGATGAAGCGTTCAAGAAGAAAACGCTGACCCTGATCGAGGCTGCAATCGAACATCACCGCGTTGAAATCGAACTCTATGAAAACGCCTACCGGATCAGTGGCGATGCGGAAAGAGAGACGGCGAAAAGAAAGCTGGCCGGGGCAAACAACCAGTTTGCCTGGCTGGCATCCAACACCATTGGGGATTACAAGGAAGCCGTTCGCTGCAGCCTTAAATCGCTGGAATTGCGGCCAGGCTCTTCCAGCTACCTCGATACTCTCGGGCACTGCTACTATGCGGCGGGCAACTATGCCGAAGCAGTCAAGACCCAGCAGCAGGCAATCAATATCGACCCCAGTTCGCAGCAAATGCTGCGAATGCTCAAGGTTTTCCAGGACGCGCTGGCCAAATCACAAGAGAAGGAGTGATCCTCTTCTTTCCGGCTCACCAGCGCCGACAACTAGGGAGCCGTGGCATGGGTGATCTTCACGGTCAGCTGTCCCTGGTTGTCTGACAGCCCTGAGGGGGCATCGTTAATGCGCAGGTAAAGGATCCCCCCCTGCTGGCAATCGAGCGTGCCCGACGAGCCAATCGCTTCCGGCCGGACAAGACGTGTCAATCCCTGCACCGTATCACCCGGTCGGTCTACAGCGGCCAACAGCTTGCCCAGGGGCTTGCCCTTGTAATACCTGGCCGTGACACCATCTGCTTCACTGATCCAGGGCGCGGGATCCGTTGCCAGCTGGAAACGACCGCTGGCTGTAAGCTCCAGGCGGGTTCCATCGGGAACCTCGTAACCTGTCGACTGCCACCCCCTGTCCGCCTGCAGGGTAACCGTGCCACCCTCATCGGGGAGAGCCATCACCGGCGTGCTGGTGATCGTCTCACGGGGAATGTCATAGCCATACTCGATATTGACCGCGAAAAGCTGCCACTGCTGGTGAAGTCGTGGCCACTCGTCTTCCACGGAATCGAGAAATTGTTCGGAAAACTCACCCGACGAATCCCGGCTATGGCGAATCATCTTGCGGAAGGGGTCCTGGAATTCAGGATGAAAATCCAGGAAGGCCGCTGCGGCCCAGCACCAGCCATAGGCCTGCACTTTCAGGTGGGCATCCGCTCCATAATTCATGATCGCCCGCAAGGGCATACCTCGGCCTGCCGCCATGTCATCCTTGACGAGCTTGATTCGCCCCCAGTAGGGGGTCTCGCTCCTGTCTTGCGGGAAGGACCGCAAGAGGAGCTTTTCTCCATCCCAGCTGTGTGTACCGAGCAGTTCGGCCATCCCTTCCATATACCAGGGCGGCCCTCCTCCCTGCAGGAAATGCACCATGAACGAGTGGGTCCCCTCGTGCAGCAGCAGGTGGCGACGATAGTAATCACTCGGCTGATCGTAAAACCAGACTCGAAACTCACCACTATAACCATGAGAAAATGGTGGCAGGCCGTCCGGCAACAACCCCGCCTGTTCGAATCGTTTCTTGTCCTTGATCAGGCACCCGGTCACCTTCCAGTCCCCTGTCTTGTCAACCGGCACGTCAAAGTAGTCGCACCACTGTGTGACAGCGAGATCGAACACCCGGGGAAGTTCATCAATGGCAGGATTGGCCGGGATGTCGGTGTAGATCGTGATCGACGTCCCCTCCATGACCCGCAATCCTGCTGCCTTGACACGCTGCTGGTCCACGGTGGGTGGACCCATATTGTCCGTTCCGGCAATCTGGATCGGCAGGGGGCTACGGGGAACCTCGGGATCCATTGGCGGTGGAGCTGGATCGGGGGCCGGTTCAACGCCGGTTGATCCCGGTCGTGCAACTGGCTTGCTGCCAGGCTGCTGTGGCGGGGAAGTAGCTGGCCTGGTGGCTGGAGGGTGCGAGACAGTCGAGTTCTCTGCGCTGGAAGGGGGTGCCGGATCACAGCCAGAAAATAGCCAGCAGATGGCCAGCGGGATGGCGATCTCCGGCAGCCGGCTTCGCATACTTATACCCCTCGGCGATATCGTTTCGGTGGTCTCTTCATGAGAGACGCGGGCGGCGCTTTCTTTTCCTTCTGCTCCTCCAGCGGCTGGCGGGCAACGGTTTCGAAACCCTCCATCTCACCTCGCTCAAGCAACTGGTTCACCCTTATCTCGATCTGCGTCAGCAGCTTACCCTCTTCGGTCGAAACGAAAGTATAGGCAACACCCTCGCGGCCCATCCGCCCTGTTCGACCAATCCTGTGAACGTAATCATCACAGTACTGGGGAGTATCATAGTTAATAATATGCGAGACTCCCGTCACATCGATCCCTCGGCCAATCACATCGGTGGCGACAAGGATCTTGACCTCTGCGTCGCGGAATTTCTGCATCACCCGGGTCCGCCGTGATTGTGGCATGTCACCATGAATGCCCTCCACCTGGCTACTCTTCTTCGACAACCGCTCGTTTATCCGGTCCGTCCTTCGTCGGGTCCGACAAAAGACAATTGCCTGGTCCGGCTCTTCTCTCTCGAGAAGCCGCTCAAGCAACTCGAACTTCCTTCCCTCTTCCACGGTAAAATAGTACTGGTCGATCGTATCAACCGTAATATCCTCGGGCGAGAAGTCGAGCATTTCTGGCTCGTACATGTACTTCTGGGCAAGCTGCTGGATCGACACCGGCACCGTAGCACTCATCAAAAGTGTCTGCCGATTTTCATAAGTACACTTTCGCAGGATCCGCTCAATGTCAGGCCGAAAACCAATGTCCAACATGCGGTCTGCCTCGTCCAGCACAACACACCAGGCATCGCGAAGGTCAAGCGTCCCCCGTTGGATATGGTCCAGGACTCGTCCCGGGGTTCCTACTACGATTTGGACACCTTGCTTGAGCCGGGTGATCTGCCGGTGGATCGGATCACCACCATAGACTGCCACCGTGTTGATTTGTTGACCAAAAGAGAGTCGTTCCACCTCGTTGGTCACCTGCAGCGCCAGCTCGCGCGTGGGAACAAGAACGATTGCCTGGGGCTTCGGAATCTCTTCCGAGGAGGCCAGTTGCTCGATGATCGGGATGGCAAAGGCTGCCGTTTTCCCGGTCCCGGTTCGGGCCTGTCCCATCACGTCATAGCCTTCAAGCGCCAGGGGGATGACCCCTTCCTGGACCGCCGAGGGGAACTCGTAGCCGACATGGTCGAGGGCCTTGAGCATGGACTCGGAGAGATCCATATCCTTGAAACGAAGTTGTTCTTCCTGTTCCGTGGACAATTCAGTTACCGTTTACTTTCTGGACGCGATCGGGCCGGGGAGTGCGGCAAGGTGGGGACCGACAGGCTTCTCGACAGTGCGCACGAATTGCTTGATTTGTGCATCATCCCGTCGGGGATCGTCGTCATTCTAATAGAGCGTGACCTTTTATTCCATTTTTCTTATGCATGGAGTTTCCCCGTTAATACGGGGTCACGTCAAGGTGGGATCCCGCCCTCCCCTGCTGATATGCTTTACGTTACGCTCAAGAGACGATGAAAGATCCACTTAAAATAGTAATCCAGTCCATTGATGCACTGGCCGATGATAATCTCCGCAACCAGGCCAGGCAGCTCCTGACTGACTGGCTTCCTGCCGCCACACAAGAGGGTCTCAGTGAACTGCTGGAGGGCTGTAACCAGCAGGCAGCTGATACCAGCGTTCCAGCACGGAACCAGCTGCGGTTCTTTCTTGGTGAACTTGCCAACTGGCTGAGGCCGCCGACCGCTGGCAGATTCAATTCTGATCAGCTCTCCCTGCTGGAATCGCTCTACCATTGCCTTGATAACGACTGGCAAACATCCCAGCATGTGCTTTCATTGCTCTCCCTGCAGAGGGATGAAACAGCACTCAAGATTCTCGTGGAACTGCTGGTGAATTCTCCACCATCTGAAAGTACTGCTGTCGACCTGGTACTGGGGCCACTCATCCTGGCGCCCCCTGAAAATACCGGCATTCTCTTTCCCCGCCTGCTGGATGGCCTCGCCCATCCAAGCATCGCCGTGGCAGTACTGGACATGGCTAACTACATGACCCGGGAAAACCTGCTGGATTCTCACCCTGCCAGGGAGCGAGTGAGCCAGCTGGAGACACTCCTGCATGGCATTAACCATCATCTTGAACAGATGCCAGAGAAGCCGGCCGAGCCAGAAGAATCACTGCAGCAATTGCATTCAACAGTGGCCAACAGTATCGCGCTGGCCGTGTCCCTCTGTGATGCGATGGCACTGATTGCCAGCGATACCTCGATTTCTGTTCTCCGTCTCACCTGCCAGCTCCCTCACCGCCGATTGCGTACCGAGGCGGCGGCAGCTCTTGCCGGCCTTGGCGAGGAGGAGGGCCAGGAGATACTGCTTGGCCTGGCCAGCGAACCGATCGTGCGGCTGCGTGTCATCCAGTACGCCGAGGAACTTGGTATCGAGGACCAGCTCGACCCATCGCTCGTCAACATGGCGGCCAGGAAGGAAAGTGAACTCGCCCTCTGGCTCGCTCAACCAGAAAACGTCGGTATCCCACCGGGCGGCATGCTGCTGCTCGACGAGCGACAGCAGTACTGGCCAGGATTCGAACAACCGGTCGACTGTTTCCTGTTCCAGTTTTCCTACCAGTTTGATACCGGGGAGTACCGCAACACGGGCATTGCTGCTCCTGCCACTGCAGCCGTCCATGCCAACCTGGAACACCTGGAGATCGAAGATATTTATGCACTCTTTGCCGGAGTAGATGTGGAGCACGAGGAGATCTGCCAGTGGGACGTCGCCGAGCTCGGTGAGAGGCTGGAAGCGGAGAGAAAGCAACTGGCTCAATTCATCGAGGACAATGACTTTAGTGATGTCCAGCCCCAGCTGCTGATGCAGTTCTTTGGCGACAATGTACTCGCCGCGGAGGCAAGCAAGGGTCAGCAGGGAGGTCTTGTCGTCGCAGACTTTGTGGATTGCCTCTGGTTCCCGGAGAAGGATCCGCTCAGGCCGCTGGCGCCGGCTGATGCACTCAACATCTTTTCGGGGAAAAAACTGCTCGAAACGTTTAACGCCTAGCATCGATCATGAATTCATTCGATACTATTTAATGTCAAGCAACAGAAACTGTTTTTGGATCTTCGAGGATCAGGAGCTGACAAGGTGAAATACTGTAGCTGGATTATTCTCTTTACGGCCGCACTGCTGACAGGTTGCTCGCAACCAGGGAGTTCGGATGGGACCAATCAAACCGGGGCATCGCTGGGCGGAGCTGACAAGGTCGTTCATGCAAGTGCCACGGAATTCGAAACACACATCAACGGCGACAAGCCAGTGCTGGTTGACTTTTTCGCCACCTGGTGACCTCCCTGCAAGACGCTCTCACCGCGGATCGACGAAATCGCGGGGGAGTACGATGGCCGGGCGGTCATCATTAAAATGGATGTCGACGAGCACACCGCTCTGGCAAACAGTTACGGCGTCTCGGTGATTCCCACGGTGGTCCTCTTCAAGAGCGGAAAGCCCGCGGGTGAGCCAATCGTTGGAGCGATGGACAAGCAGGACTACACCAGTCGACTCGACGCGCTGCTCCAGTAGCAACCCC
>JAPYUD010000472.1:0-3213 GCA_029936215.1 Pirellulaceae bacterium
GCCTCGAGAATGCCGAGCCGGTGACCCATCTCGGGCTGGGGCGGGCACGTGTCATGCAGGTTGCTTCCAACCGCAGGGTCGAGTTACCTGGCGGCCAGGTGAATTACGGTCGTGGTAGCAGCAGCGGTGGGAGCCAGCAGAACCGGGACGCGGACGATGGGGAGATCGACCCCTGGCTTCGAACAATCAGTTTCTGGAACCGGCGGCAGCCGCTGCTGGCACTGCATAGCTATGCCACGCACCCGATGAGCTACTACGGGCGAGGTGGGGTGAGCTGGGATTTTGTCGGCATCGCCCGCGAACGACGGGCCATGGATGACCGGGGGATCATGCAGGTTTACCTGTCGGGCTGTAGTGGTGACGTGACCGCTGGAAAATACAACGACGGTTCCCCCGATAACCGGGTGGTGCTGGCAGATCGGCTGTACCAGGCGATGACGACTGCCTGGCAGGAAACCACACGCCTGCCGCTCAAGCATGTTGGTTTTCGCAACACCTCGTTCGACCTTGCCTTTAACGACGCCGAGCAGTTTTCACGCGCAGCGCTGACCACCACGCTGGAGAATGCGGACGCGGATGTCCGAGAGCGGATCCTTGCGGCGATGGGCCTGGCGAGCCTGGACCGCATTGCCGCGGGGCGGCAGATTGACATGCCCTGCGTGGAGCTAGGCCCGGCCCGGATCGTGCTTTTTCCCGGTGAAACCTTTGTTGGCTACCAGCTGATGGCCCAGAAGCTGCGGCCCGATGACTTTATCATGTCTATCGGTTTTGGCGAGTGCTGGCCGGGCTACATACCGACGCGGCGTGCTTTCGAAGAGAACTTTGGACACAGCTGGCGCTGGGTTGCCCCGGGATCCGATCAGCAACTGGAAGCGGCCCTGCGAAAAGTGCTGGCAAACTAGCTGGCTCACTTGACCGCGCGCTCGTAGAGGTCTGTCGATCCCTCACGCTGGGAGATATAGACCAGTTTCTTCCCGTCCGGTGACCAGGATGGAAAATCATCGCGCGTGTTACTGGTTGTTACCCGGCTGATTTCCCCGGTTGCAATTTCCAGCAGGTAAATCTCGTGGTTTCCATCCCGAACGCTGACAAAGGCTATCCGTGTGCCATCTGGCGACCAGGCGGGATGAATATCCCTTAAAGGATGCCTGGTCAACTGGGTCAGTTCAGTTCCATCGAGGTTGATCGTATAAAGATCATAGTTGCCCGCCTTGCTGCTGCTGAAGACCAGCTTCTTGCCGTCCGGTGATGCATCTGGCCAGCGGTTGTTGGCAGGTATCTCGGTCACGAGCCGGCGGTTGTTCCCCTCGTAATCGACAACCGAAATCTGCTGTCCACCCTCGCCCGACTCGGTAAAAGCGACCAGGTTCGTACCGGGGATAAACGCCGGCCGCCGAGCGGTACTACGGGCACCCACCGGCCTGTACTCTGCAGTCTTCTCTGCTTGAAGATCCCGGATCATGAGGACCAACTGGGGTGACCCCGAGGACTGGCAATAAGCAAGGTAGCGGCCATCGCTGGACATCACCGGGTCAAACAGGTGGTCTGTCGCCTCCAGCAGCAGCTTCTTGTCTTGTCCTGTTTTCAGCTCAAGCTGGTGCAGGAAGACCCGGCCTCCCCCGGATGACTGGGAATAGTAGACCGACTCGCCATCAGGCGAGTAGCGCGGACTCAGCTTCCAGACGCCATCGGTCGTCAACTGGCGAGGCTCATCTGCCATGCCGATGGTCGGCAGCAGCAGCACGGCCGCCAGGATTTTACATGAGAGGTTCAAATGCATGGCTATCCTGAAGCACCTTCAGTTCCGCTCGTTGCTGGCTGGTGATCCCCATTTTCTCGAGGATTGTCGTGCCAACCATCGCGGGGGTCAAAGGATCGGTGATCGGGTGTTCTGCCCTCTTGTCGCTCATGCCGACAACCTGTCCGCGCGGCACCCCGGCACCTGCCCAGAGCGAGAAGTAGCAGTTATGCCAGTGGTCGCGTGAACCGATGCTGTTGATGCGTGGTGTTCGCCCAAATTCACCCATCAGGATCACCAGGGTCGTCTCCAGCAGGCCACGGTCATCGAGATCGTTCATGAGCGTTGAAAAGACATGGTCAAGCAGCGGACCATGCCAGTCTTCCATCAGGCCAAAATTGTCGGCATGCGTGTCCCAGCCGTAATCGGAGAATCCATAAAGCACCTCGGCATACTGGCTCCAGTTGACTTGCACGTAGGGGACTCCGGCTTCGACCAGGCGGCGACCCAGCAGGCAGCTCTGCCCAAAGGAGGTTTGTCCGTAGGCCTGGCGAGTTGCTTTCGATTCCTCCGAGATCTCAAATGCCCTGTTCGAGCTGGCGGACGTCAGCAGGCTGTAGGCTCGTCCGTAGAGGGCAGAGAGATCCGAGGATGCCAGCGCGTCAACCTGCCGCTTTGCCCTGTTGAGCTCCTGCTGCAGCTTTCTGCGGTCACCAAGTCGATCCGGGCTGATCCCTTCGAGCAGGTCCAGTCCAGGCAATGTAACCGATCCGGCCTGGTCGCAGTGGATCATGAATGGATCGTGCCGTCGCCCCCAGATGTTGCCACCGGCAGCCAGGCTGGGGCCTCGACCATCACCGATCGGACCCTTGGCGAGCGAAACGAAGGTCGGCAATCCCTGTCGCCGAATGACCCGTGATGCAATCGATCCAAAATTGGGCTGGTAACCGGAGGGAGTACCATTCCCCGTTTCGCCACCATCGGTGGGCAGGTAACCACTCATCATCGTCGACATCGCGACCAGGTGGTCAGCACTGTGATTTACATTCGTGCGAACAACCGTGTACTTGTCACTGATCGCGGCACACTTGGGCAGCAACTCCGAGAAATGGACACCAGGGGTCCTGGTCTGGATGACATTAAATGGTCCACGGTATTCGGCCGGCGCCTGTGGCTTTGGATCAAACAGGTCCATGTGGCTTGGTGCGCCAATCAGGTTGACGAAGAGGACAGACCTGGCTGGGGCATTCTCGGTGGCAGCACCTGCCTCGGGCTGGGAACCGAGTAGGCTCAAGAGCGGCAATGCAGTACCGATCTTGAGTAACGATCTTCGTGAAATCGGAGTCCCGCAGGTCTTGATCGGGTTCGTGCCGAGATTGAGGATTGTCATCGGAGTACCGTGGGTGTGAATCAGCTGATGATATCGTGAACCACCCGTGCCTCGCGTCCTGCTGTCAGGGTTTGCTCCTGTCCAT
>JAPYUD010000473.1:0-3207 GCA_029936215.1 Pirellulaceae bacterium
GGGCCAGGTTATGCAGGTTCGCCTTGAAGCCTTCACGAAACGGAAATGGACCGGCAACACTCGACGCGTCTGCCATGCTGGCAATCTGGTAAGTTGCCACCCGGGTGGAATCCGTCTTGAATGCCAGCCACATCAAATCGTACATGGTCCGCATATATTCTTTCGGAGCTTCCGCATCCGCTTCCAGCTTGAGGAGATCCCGTTCTTCATCCGTCAGTGACGGAAGTGGAATATCCAGCCATCGCTGGGTCCGTTTCACCCGCTGTTCGACCTGGCGTACCGATGCCAGGTACTCGTCCAGTTTCGCCTGGTCATGACGACCAAGTCGCCGTCGCAGGGAATGCGTGTCTTCCAGGACAAGATCCAGCATGCTGGATGCACTACGCAGTCGCCGGTGATGGCGTTTTAAATCTTCATCGGCTGAACCGAACAGGCGATTAAAGATCATCCCCGGCTGGTTGAGTGCCGGGATCGGACGACCTTTGCCATCGTAACTCAGGGTACTGGAGCGAGTCGGTTCCCCCACCCCACCGTCGGTGGACATGGTGAGCGACGAAAATCGAGTCTGGTCGCCGATGGCCGCTGCCGCCACCTGGTCAACCGACACGGTGTTGTGCAACAACTTCTTGTCAAACATCGCCCCTGTCAGGAAGGTATCTCCCGTATCATGGGCCCCCATCCGGCGGCCATTCGGATGGGACATCCCCCCAATGATTGTCACCGATTCACGGAGCGGCTCGAGCGGCTTGAGGCTTTCATTAAATGTGAAATCCTTGCCTTCGCCATCCGGAAACCACCGCCACTTGTGAAGGTCACTCCCCTCCTTGGGCAGACTGATTCCAAAAGGAAAGTACATGGCGCACATTCGAGCAGGTAATTCGGATGCGGCCACCTGGTGGCCCATCGCTTCCATGTAAGGAAGCGCCATCGATACACCGCTACCGAGCAGGAAGGTACGACGATCTAAATGCCATGTTTTATTCATTTTCAATACTTCGACGGGTGAGGGGGTCCTTCTGGTGCGAGGATAATCGCACATACCAATTTTAACGTACAGGCGAATTGCTACCAGCAATTATTTCGTCTGGAACGCTTTGCTGGAGACAATCGCCTTGATTAAGCCCAGGATGCGATAATCCTGACGAATAAAGTCATTCGTTAGATCGTCAACCAGGTCCTCATCACTTGACTGAAGATCACGTCCCAGGGCATAGATGGAAAGTCGAGTCACCAGCGCTCGGGAAAAATCCTCGCTCCGCTGCTCAACCAGGTATTGTTTCAGACCCGAGGCACCCCGAAGCTCCTGGCCGTTTGGCAGCCTGTCGCTTGCCCCAACCGGCTTGGAATTCACCTCGGTGCGGAATTTACCAATCGCATCATAGTTCTCCAGGGCAATTCCCCAGGGATCGATCCCACGGTGACAGGACGCACAGGACTCCTTGGCTCGATGGACTTCCAGCTGCTCGCGGATGGATAAACTGGCAAACTCCGGGTTGGATTCATCCAGGTCCGGGACATCGGCCGGCGGGGGAGCCGGTGGATCGTTCAGCAAGCGGTCACGAAGCCATACGGCGCGGCGGATCGGATGAGAATCCTTGCCATCGGAACCAAGCATCAACACACTGGCATGGCCTAATAAACCGCCACGGTCTTGCTCTTCCAGGGTGACCTCGCGATAAGCCTGGCCGGTCACCCCGGCAACGCCATAGTGGCGAGCCAACGGCTCATTGAGCATCGTGAACGTGGAGTCCAGCATGTTCAGCGCACTGCGGTCCGTGAGCACCAGCTGCTGAAAGAAGTGCCTGGTTTCCTGCAACATTTCTTCCTTGAGATCCGTTGTGAAACCTTTGTAGGTTCCCCCGTCGATTGCGATCTGGGCGGTGTTTTCAAGCTTCAGCCACTGGCCGGTAAACTGCTTTACAAAACGCCACCCCCGTTCATCCCGAAGCATGCGATCAACCTGGGCATGAAGAACCGCAGGTCGGGATAACTGACCTGCCGCAGCCAGTGTGAATAACTCCGGATCCGGCATGGTACTCCATAAAAAGTACGATAACCGGGATGCCAGCTCCCAGTCTGTGAGGCCCCGTTTCTTGTTCCGGGCCGGCTCCAGCAGATAGAGAAATGCTGGACTGATAAGTGCCATCGCCAGCGTTTCCTTGACCGCTTCTTCCACGCTGGGGAAGTCCGGACGGATGGTTTGATAAAAACTGAGTAGCCGCTGGATTTCCGCATCGGTTCCAGGTCGGCGATATGCTTTGCTGAGAAAACGCACCAGTACCTGGCGGATGTATTCCTGTTCGTCGGTGGTCTGAAGTTCCGATTCAAAGAGTATCGCCCGATGGTGCGCCGGCGGCCATTGATCATAGACCGGCCCCGTGAATTCCACCGATTCAATATGAATGACCGGGTAACCCTCCTCCGCCGGAAAACCTTTCTTCTTCTTCCCATCTCGCTGGAGTTCAACTTCTTTGGGTTTTCCGGCGCCGTCATCGTATTGATTCAACACACGCACCACTAAGCCGGGGAATTTACCCTGCCCTCTTACTGGCAGCGGATGATTCTCCACTCGCCCGCTGAACTCGTAACGGGTCGAGGCTTCTGTTGTCAGTTCGATCGTCCGGGTGACTTTCCAGATTTGCTCGGTATCCGGTTGATAACCGACAGAAACTTCCATTAACGGAGCCCCCCGGTTTTCCGGGATCTCCGCACGCGCTGTCACACGAACCAGGTAGTCCCCTTCTTCCGGATACTTGTCGATCATCTTGCCGTAGAAGCCCTGCCAGCGCCCCAGGGTATTGGAAACTTCGTAGTTGAACCATTTGTCCCCCACGTTACTTTTCTCAAACTTGTGTTCAAACACTTCCGGGGCGGCGCCCGTGACGATAACCCGATCCAGAGCGCGGCGGGCCGCCTTGAGATAGTATTCCAGCTGGATAGCGGCCATTTGCAGGGACTGGCCGTTATTACGAAAACCATCCGGTGAAAGAGGATCCGGTGGCAGATCCCGGGCGTAATCCATGTCCACATCAAACAGGTCACGCATCGTGTTTTGGTATTCAAGGCGATTAAGTCGTCGCAGGACCACCCGGTCAGCACGATTGTTCAGCCTCGCCTTTCCGTGATCAATCTCAGCATCGATCCAGCGGATCAGAATGGCATGTTCCTCCACCGTCAACTCTTCGGCGTCCTCCGGGGGCATGGCCC
>JAPYUD010000474.1:0-3188 GCA_029936215.1 Pirellulaceae bacterium
TCCGTATGCTGGGCGAGAAACTTCTCACGACTGTTCATGGCGGAAAGCACCTGTCACTGGGGAAGGAGATGGTGAAGCACCACATACAATCTACGAAGTTCCCGTCCACTTGCAGTCACTATTTTTCCGTCGGTGGGGAATTCTCCTGGCAATACTCCTGGTAGGCAGCCTGCGCCTGCTCGTCAAGCGGATAGGTGCCCAGCAGAGGCTCACCTGCTTCAATCCGCGCAAGGATAAAGTCCTCGCGATGCTCCTGGTTGGCTGCCTCGATCGCAACCTCGTCGGCCAGATGGCGCGGAATGACAACCACTCCCTCCTCATCACCGACCAGGATATCACCGGGGTAAACCGAGACGCCACCACAACCTACCGGCACCTGCAGGTCGACCGGGTGGTGAACCGTCTTGTTGGTCGAGGCGTGCGGGGAACGGGAATAGGCAGCGATGTTCATGTTGGCAATCGCCGGTGTATCTCGAAAACAACCGTCGGTGACAATCCCCTCTGCTCCGCGGGCAACCATCCGGGCCGCCAGGATATTGCCCATCGTCCCGGCCCGTTCATCACCCCGTGCGTCAATCACCAGCACATCCCCAGGTCCCACCTGTTCAATCGCGATCCGCTGCGGATCGTTGGTGTTATCGAAAACCAGGCTGTTATCCAGGTCTGCACGGGAGGGGATGTAACGCAGCGTGTACGCCTGCCCCACCATTCGCGTGACCGTTGTAACAGGGCTCGCTCCAGTGACGAAGGTGTTCCAGAGTCCTTTCTTGGAAAGCACGGTCGTCAATGTCGCGGTGCTGGGGAGCTTTAACAACTCGACGGTCCGTTCATCGAGCGGCGGCAGTTCATTCATGTCATCATTCCTTCTCGCGGATCGTTGGCCGATCATCATTCTCACCTTGCAAAAAGGCGGCTTCAATCACACTGGCCGGGGAAATCTGTCATGATGACCTTTTCCCGCAGTTGGACCTGTCGTTGGTGATTATTGCACGAGCAGACCGATCATGGCTAAAACTGGCCACACGGACCCGCATTTCCAGCCCTCAAGGGCTCGTTACCTGGTCGCCCTGCTGATCGCGACCGGGGCCATCAGTCTCTACCTGACACGACATGTCCTGTCCGTCACGCAGACGGAAATCCAGCATGACCTGGGCGTCGGAAGTGCCGAGTTAGGCGCGGTGATGAGCATCTTTTCACTGGGCTATCTCCTGTTCCAGGTACCCGGCGGTTGGTTCGGAAATCTGGTGGGAACGCGATGGGGCCTTACCGTGATTGGTATCCTCTGGTCCCTACTGACGCTTGCCACGGCCTTCTGTCACGCCTTGATGCCACTCAGCATTGTGCGATTTCTCTTCGGGGCTGTTCAGGCAGGATATGTTCCGATCACCGCGAAAATCATCAAGGACTGGTTCCCCGAAAAAGAAATCGGCATGGCCTCGGCCGTTGTTGGCATATCCATGTCAATTGGTGGCGCCCTGGCGATGGATGTCACGGGACGCCTGACATCCCACTTTGACTGGCGTGTCATCTTCCAGATCTACACGATCGTGGGTCTCTTCTGGGCAATCGCATTCCTGCTCCTGTTCCCTCGCCAGAAGGCCGATCGCCCCGGGACAAACCAGGCAGGACGACTTGAGGGAAAAGACGTTCCCAGCCAACCAACGCGTGCAGGTCATAATCTGATCACCATGGTGGTCTTGGGCAGCCTGATCGCAATTTGCCTGCAGCAGTTTTTCCGGGCTGCCGGGTACAACTTCTTCGTCACTTTTTTCCCCGAGTACCTGATGGAACACTACAAGGTCCCCCTGGGGGATGCTGGAAAATATGCCAAGTGGCCGCTGGTCGGAGTGGTCGTGGGGGGACTGGTCGGCGGGACACTTGTCGACCTGGTTTATCGACGCACCCAAAACAAGTGGTTGAGTCGATCGTTAATTTCCGCGCTGGCACTGTTTACCACGGCAGCGTTCACTTTTTTCGCGTTCTATGCATCGAGCCCCACGGGTTTTATCTGGCTCATCGGTATCGGCGCGGCGTGCTCAGGAATCGGTTCTCCCGCGGCGTGGGCGGCCATGATCGATATCGGGGGAAGAAAGATCGCCATGGTCGCCGGGTTCATCAACATGATTGGTTGCTTTAGCGGAGTCCTGGTAACTCCTGTCCTGGGTGGCATGATGGACATCCTGAAAGACGATCTTGCCTCCCAGACCGTTACCTTTGGGATTCCCACAACCGCATTCAGCTGGGACTTCGAACTCTCAGGCGAGCTGGTGACCGACTGGAGCCAGGTCGTCTGGATGCACGCTGCCTTCTACCTCGCAGCTGCCGTGCTATGGCTGATGGTGCGGCCGTCGAAACCGCTTTACGATTAACCCTTTGATCCACGATCGTACTTCTGGCAAGAATGAACCGATGCTCTTTGACACGCATACCAACCTGATGTGGTACCCGGAACATCTCAGCGATGAATTCGTCGAGTTTGCCTGGGAAGCCAAAAAGGCCAAGATGAAGCTGAGCGAGGATGTCTACTTCGCCGGCAGTGACGTCGAGCAGAACAATGCCTTCGATTCCCGTCCGGAGCAGCTCGTTGACGCCACCGCAGACATGGACCGGGTGATCGTGTTTGGCATCAAGGCACCATTCTGCGGCATCAACGCCGACCAGGAATTGATCGCCAGCTTCGTCAACGAGCATCCCGACCGCTTCATCGGCTGGTGCAGCGTCGACCCGAATGATGCGGACTGCGTCGAGCAACTGGAGTACTACGTTAACGACCTGGGCCTGTGCGGTTTGAAGTGCTCACCGATCTACCAGAACTGGGATCCCCAGGACCCCCGGCACCTTCCGCTTTTCAAGAAAGCGGAAAAGCTCGGCATCCCGGTCAACGTGCACCAGGGCACCTCGTTTGTCCGCCCGGGTCCGCTCAAATATGCCAACCCAATCCTGCTCGAGGACATTGCCATCGCCTGCCCGGACCTGCGGCTGGTGATTGCTCACATGGGGCATCCATGGGAGGACGAGTGTGTTGTACTGATCCGCAAGCACCCCAACCTGTATGCCAACATCTCGGCACTCCATTACCGGCCGCTAAGGCACTACCAGGCGTTCGTCTCGGCGATCGAGTACGGGGTGGACCACAAGTTGATCTTTGGTTCTGATTTTCCCTCGGCAACGCCGGCACAGGTGATCGC
>JAPYUD010000475.1:0-2971 GCA_029936215.1 Pirellulaceae bacterium
CCATCGCGATGCACTGGTTTTTGACACCTATGGATTTTCACCCCGTGCCTCACTTGATCCGGTATCACTTAATTCGCTGCTCGCCTCGAACGCATCGGATGCGGAATACGCCGATGCGAGGGAGGAACAGTCGATGATTGGTCCTCTCCGAAATCCACTCGAACGTGCAGAGTTCCTTCACGCCTGGAGGGAATCCGGTGTGACCTGTATTTTTCAGAATGCCGGACAGGAGGGCCAGGACCCGCTTCGCCTGATGAGGCGACTGGCCCGCTTTACGTTTCTGACCGATAACCTTAGTCCGCATCTCGCAAAGGCAGTGAACCCGGATGACATCGTGCGTGCGAAAGAAGAGGGGCGGCACTGCCTCTATCTGACCGGGAATGGGGTCCCGCTTGTGCAGCAATGGGATACGGTTCCTGACGAACTTCGATACATAAGGATTTTCTATCAACTTGGGATCCGAATGATGCACCTGACCTACCAGCGACGGAACATGATTGGCGATGGATGTGCCGAAAAGGCTAACGGGGGCCTGAGTGACTTCGGGCGAGCAGTGATTGCCGAGATGAACCGGGTCGGCGTCATCCCGGATGTGGCCCACAGTGGATGGCAAACCAGTCTGGATGCAGCCAGGGCGTCGGAACGGCCGGTGGTTGCGAGTCACACCACCTGCGGAAAGCTTTACCCGCATATCCGAAGTAAACCGGACGAAATAATCCGGGCGATTGCCGACAGTGGTGGACTGGTTGGCATTTGTTGCATCAGCCGGTTCCTGCGAGGAAAGGGGGATATCAACGCGCTGCTGGATCATGTCGATCATGTGGTCCGCACCTTTGGAGTGGATCATGTTGGATTGGGAACAGATGTTGCCTACACCTCACAGTATGCAGCCGCGGCAAATAGCAAAATCCAGCGCCGAGACGGCGGCCGAACCGCCTGGAGGTCGCTCTGGCCAAATGACACCTATCGTCCAACACCAGAAGCGACCAAGAGCATCTCATGGACAAACTGGCCAATGTTCACCGTCGGCCTTGTACAGCGTGGTTATAAGGAGGAGCAGATCCGCAAGATTGTTGGTGGTAACATGCTGAGAGTGTGTCGGGATGCGATTGACCAGATCGCGATTCCACCACGTGCTTTATAAGGAGATCAGGAATGAACAGGTGGACTCAATCGATGATGTGCCTGGCGCTGCTTCTAGCCTGCGCCCCAATAAACGGATGGTCACAGGGGCCGCGTATTGAAGTTTCAAGCACCCTGGCTCCACCCGAGTGGGCCTTGCTGGAGCGAGCACTTATTGAGGCAAACGAGGATGCCTGCCGAGAATTCTTCGACCGCTATTTTGACGAGCGAGGATTCCTTCTCTGCGTCGAACGATGGGGCGGTGATGATGGCCCGGATGATGCCATTGAAAACTGCAATGACTGGCCAATCCTTCATGCGGTCGGTGCATCAGACGAGATTTTATCCATGTACAAGAAAGCATGGGAAGGACACCTGCGACAATACACTCTTGCCCGCACGACCGATGTACCCTTTGCCAGGGACGGGATGTATTACAAGGAATTTCCGGTCACCTTCGACTGGGTTCATAACGGCGAGGGTCTGACAGTATTCAATCTCCAGGGTCTTTCTGATCCGGAAGATCTCGCGATGGGAAAACGCATCCGGCGGTTTGCCGGGTTTTATCTGAACGAGGACGACGGTGCGCCAAACTATGATCCGCAGCACAAGATCATACGCAGCATGTTCAATGGGAGTCGTGGCCCCCTGTTGAGGAAGGCGACGGGACTTGACTGGGCGGGCGACCCGATTGAGGTCAAAGGACGATTTTCCCTAGGCCATGGTGAAGACACTTATGAACAGATGGTGTTTCATTTCAAGGATTACAACGACATCGTCGGCGATCACCCCCAGAACCTGCTGGCAACCTCTTTGGCAGTGAATGCTTTCATGCTGACCGGTGAAAAACGTTACCGGGACTGGGTCCTCGAATACGCTGAAGCGTGGCGGCAGCGGATGGAAGATAACGGGTTTATTATCCCAACCAATATCGGGCTGGACGGGGTCCCCGGGGGCGAAGCAGGTGGAAAATGGTATGGCGGCGTGTACGGCTGGAATTTTTCGGTCGAGGTCCCACAGGATGGATCGATCGCACACCGAAACACCCATTACCTCGGATTTACCGGTTTCATGAACGCCTACTTGCTGACCGGCGACGACCGCTTCCTTGAATGCTGGCGACGGCAGATAGAAAAAATTAATGAACAGGGAAAGATGATAGATGGGCGGATGCAGTATCCCGGCATGTACGGTGATGACGGTTGGTACAACTACAGCCCATCGCCTTACAACGCGGGTGCCATGGAAATTTACTACCTTTCGATGAAGGATGAAGATGCCAGGCGAGTCTCCGGGGACGGTTGGCTGAATTACCTTTCCGGGAAAAATCCGGGTTACCCGGTATCTGTACTGCGGGGTGACCTGGAACGAGTACGGTCACGAGTAAGTGGAATGCGGGCGGATACCACTACCCCGGACACGCGGCTTGCAGACGATCCGATGAAGTTTAATCCGGCCAGCGTGGGATCACTCATCCAGTTGATGCTTGGAGGGATCCACCCGGGCCACCGGGGCTCTGTCCTTCATTGCCGGTTGCGGTTCTTTGATCACTTGCAACGACGGGCGGGTCTTCCAGACGATGTGGCGGTCCTGGTGGATTCGATGGGCAGCGAGAAGTGTGCTTTCACGATTGTAAATACAAGCCAGACCGCCTCGCGTGAATTGACTGTCCAGGCTGGCGGCTATGCCGAACACCGTTTCAGCGCTGTGACGGTGAACGGTGAGGATTATTCGTTCCAGGGCGATTCATTTCGCGTTTCATTGGCAGCGGGCGCTGGCGCGCGGTTCGAAGCCACGATGGACCGTTTTGCGCAGGCACCCCGGCTTGAATTTCCCTGGAAGCGAGAAG
>JAPYUD010000475.1:2981-3188 GCA_029936215.1 Pirellulaceae bacterium
AGGGAAGATTCAATTCCGCCATGAAATGGAGCAAGCCGAAGAAGATCGGCATCCGTGAAGCCCTCCTCGCCGGCAACCGTTTCTATGATCCGTTGGGCAGCATCGTGGTCGCCACGCAGGCGGGCAACCCGCGCCTGACCGAGTTGAAGCAGCGTCGTTCGCAGTTGTCGTGGTGAGCGAGGACCAAAATCAAGCCCAGCTGTCTCG
>JAPYUD010000476.1:0-3185 GCA_029936215.1 Pirellulaceae bacterium
TCGTGGGGATACATTGTCGACCCCCGGCAGGCGTGTTATGCTTGCCGCGCAGGCTCGACTGCCTGATCTCCATCACCGGGGAAAGCCCAGATGACCAACCTGGACCAGTTTGAAAGTGCCTTCAAGTCCGCCGATCGGCAACCATTTGCCGAGGAGTCTATCACTCTGGAAAAGATCCTGGTGGTAACTGACGCCAGCGGTCAGGATGCGGAGCAGTTCACCTACCAGCTCCACCAGTGCCTGGGTGGACTCCATGATTCCGCCAAGTCCCCTTATACCTGCGTGACGGGGGACCAGTTCTCGAACGTCGAGGAACTGATGTCGTTGATCGAGCAGGCGCAGCCGGACCTGATCTGTACGGTACGAAACCTGCATGATCCAATCCCGGAGCTCCCATACAGCCTGGGGGCTTACGTTGACGTGATGACCCAGGTTATCTCCTGTCCGGTGATGCTTGTCCCCCGCAACAACAACTGGGACAAAATCAAGACGGTGATGGCAGTCACCGATCACCTTTCCGGTGACAATCACCTGGTCAGTTACGCTGCGGCGATGACCAGTACGGGTGGGACGCTGGTGCTGGCTCACGTGGAAGACGAGCAGGCTTTCAGGCGGTACATCCACACGATTGGCAAGATTCCCTCGATTGATACAGCAGAAGCGGAAGAAGTCCTCCGCGAGCAGCTTCTCAAGGAACCGGCGGACTATATACTCTCCTGCCAGCAGGTTTTCCAGCAGCGTGCCGACCAGGGTTTCCAGGTCGAATCGGTGATCATACTGGGGCACCTGCTGGAAGACTACAAGCGATTGATCGAGAGGCACGAGATCAACCTGCTGGTACTCAACACCAAGGACGAGGACCAGCTGGCGATGCACGGGCTGGCCTACCCGCTGGCCATTGAACTACGCGAGATGCCACTACTCTTACTCTAATGATAGCTGCCTGCGGCAGGCCAGCTTAAACAACTCGAACATGTCAGGACGGGCCCAGGCAACCAGATGTACCTTATTGCCAGTGAAACAACGGTGAGTGTTGCGGTCCGGATCCTGTTTGCCGGGCTGCTCGTGGCGTTGATTCTCTGTCTTGCGCTGGAGGAAAAACTCCACGCCAAGAAGTCGGTGATTGCCGGCCTGTTTGCCCTGGTCTGCCTTTTACTGGGGAGCTTTTTCCAGGTCCTTCCGTTTTCCCCGGTCCTGGTTGGCTCCCAGCCGGTCACCAGCGATGTCGATCTGTCCACTGCGGCAGAGCATGGCAGCGGGCATTACGAGGGCGGCCATGAAATCAGCATGCCCGTCTATATTCCGGCGATCAACTGGGGCGTGATCGCCATCATCCTCGGTTCGAGCCTGTTCGTGGATCTCACCAGCAAATCCGGTTTATTCACCTGGATCGCAATTCGCGTCACCAAGGCCTCGCGGGGTGATCCGCTGCTGCTGCTTTATTTTTACGGCACGATGACCGTCATTTTTTCAGCGGTACTGAACAATGTGACTGCCATGATCATTGTTGGTTCACTGACGGTTGTCTCGATGGACAAGTTGAACCTGCGTGACAAGCTACTCGGGTTCCTGCTGATCGAGGGCCTGCTTACCAATATCGGTGGCCTGCTGACCCTGATCAGTTCGGTCCCCAACATTATCGTGGGGACGGCGGCGGAGATCAGTTTCCTGGAGTTCTTTCTCAAGGCGAGTCCCTACGTGGTGCTGGCCACGATCGTGACCCTGATGCTGGGAGCCAGGCTGTTCGGCATTCGCCGCATCACCGACACCGAGCAACGCTCTACGGCCCGGCAGCTGGTTGAGGGATTTGACGAGAACGATGGGATTGAGAGCTGGGGATTCTTCTATTTTTCCACTGCCATGCTGGCCCTTTTCATTATCACGATCGCCACCACCAGCGTGCTCCCTTACATCAGCGACCTGGAAATGGGTTTTGTCGCGTTGGGTTTTTCCGCCGTGATGCTGGTCCGTTTCAAGTCGGAGGCGGACCAGTTCTACAAGGCGATCGACTGGGACCTGATCGCATTCTTCATGTCACTGTTCGTGGTCATTTACGTGATGGAGCATGCCCAGGTACTCAACGAGATCGGTAACGGGCTGCAGCGAGTACTCTCGAATATCACCGCCGAAAATGCCACTGCCGCCGACAGCGCGATCCTCCTGCTTGGATCTGCCGGTTTCAGCAGCGTGACCGACAACATTCCGCTGGCGGCGATGCTCGCCAACATTCTCAACAGCCTGGGAACGCCTCACGAATCCGGTCTCTGGTGGTCAGTCATTTTCGGAGCCAACCTGGGTGGCAACCTGACACCGATCGGTTCCGCTTCCACGCTCGTTGCGGTAACGATCATGCACAAGCACAAGGTACCGATGTCCTTCGGGGGATTTGTCAAGATCGCCATCCCCTACGCGCTGGTACAGATCGTGCTGGCACTGGTCTACGTGGTGCTGTTCCTCCGCTAGCGGGGTGCCTTAGCGGGGTGCCTTGCCAAAGTCGATCGTCAGCTGCGGGTCTTCCTTGTCGGCATCCGGGTTCAGTTCCTTGTAGAGAAGGCTGGGTTGAATATCCCGGTTGTTATGGTACTTGTCACTGGAGTAGGTCCGGTACTCGCCGGTCAGCTGGTGGTAGAAGATCTGGCAGATCGGGACTCCAGGGTAAATCCGTACTGGCTGCACGGCAAACATTTCCAGCGTCCAGTAGCCGGAGAATCCGACATCGCCAAAACCCGCGGTGACATTCACGAACAGTCCCAGCCGTCCCACGGAGCTGCGGCCCTCGACCATCGGCACCAGGTCAAGGGTCTCGGTTCGTTCCTGGGTGCGGCCCAGGTAGATCTGGTTGGGATTCAGGACCAGCCCGCTATCAGGAATTGTCAGACGTCGCACCCGGTTCACCTCTCGCATGTCGAGCACGACCTCCTCGTAGATCAGGACTTCATCATGCAGCGAGAGGTTGTAGCTGTTCGGGTTCAGGTGTTTCTCATCGAAGGGCTCGATAATGATCGACTCACCAACGCGTGCACGAATCTCATCGCCCGAGAGGATCATACCTGGATTCCTTTCTTGATCGACCCGCTATCAACCTGGCCGCAGACATCCGTGTGGCGGGTTGCCCGGCCCATTTGTACTTCCTCTGTCACGAAATATCCACTCCGATCCGGGGGCAAAGTTTTTTCATGCTGCAC
>JAPYUD010000477.1:0-3185 GCA_029936215.1 Pirellulaceae bacterium
TGCAAATGTACAAATGTTTCGGAAGTCCCGGGTTACTGGGGGCGGCCACCGCCACCAGGTCGGCCACCACCAGGACTGCCACCACCTGGTCGACCACCACCGGGGAATCCACTGCCACCGCCAGGTCGTCCCCCTGTGGAGCTGCCACCACTTGGTCGACCGCCACTGGAGCCGCCACGAAGCTGGTTAAAAAACTCCATCCGCTGGCGAATCTGGTCCGCGGTCGGCTGGCCGGAGCCACCACTGGTTCCGGAGGGACGGGAACTACTGGATCCGGAACTGGTTGTCGTCTGCACCCGGTCACCCAGGATCGACTGCAACGCCTGCTGGACCACTTCGGGATTGGTAAGCCTGAGCGTGCGAACTTCCAGCGAATCCTGGGACTGGATATTGGCACTGTCGAGCTGGTGGACCAGTTCCTGGACTTCCAGGAAAAGAGGTTCCGGTGCAGCAACCACGATCGAGTTGCTCTCCGTGTCCACGCCAATCGACATCTTGGGAGGCTCGCTCTTTGCGGCGCTACTGCCACCACGGCTTCCACCGCCGCCGCCCCTTCCTGCCATTTGCTGCATCATCCTCATTATGTCCTCGTTGCCACCTCGCTGGGGCTGGCCACGCGAGCTACCGCCACTGTTCAAGCGGTCGGCGTAAACTTCCTTGATCGTGCTGGCAATACTGTCGGCAGAGGTGTAAATCACGGGGATCAGACGCGGTTTTCCCGCCGTCTCCACGTCCGTGATACTCCCCTCCTTGTCGATCACCCCCAGCAGGTCCTCGATCATTGCCACGTCCTCTTCCACGGCCTGGACGACCAGGGCGTTAAGACGCGGATCGGCCACGATACTGACCGTACTGGTCGCTTCAAATGTCGTCCCAATTGTGTCGCCGCCGGCCTCTCCACCGCTTCCCAGCAGCATCCCCATCAGGCCACCACCGCCGCCCATCAGGCCGCCAGTGATGTCACCCATCAGGGAACCAATGCTACTGCTCGAGCCGGCACCGCCGCTGAGAATCTGCTGGATCAGTGAAGCAGCCACGTCTGCCTTGGCATACTTGAGGTAAAAGACCGTGATCTTGCTTTCACCAAGACCTGCATTGGTCGGCATGAATTGCCGCAGCAGCGTCTCGAACTTGTCCAACGCCTCAAGATCCTCCGAGACCAGCAGGATTCCCTCCTCGGTTACCTCGATGACGATCTCACCACCGGCACCTGAAACCGCCTGCGGCTGGGCTTCCTCGACAATAAACTGAACTGCTGCACCAGGAGCAAGCTGGCTGGTCAGCGGCCGGGGAATCGCCGGGGTACTGGTATTGGGTCGCGGGGGAACTGCTTCCGGCCTGGGCGGAAGCGGAAGTGGCTGCCTCGGTGCCGGATCTTCCTCCTCGTTGGTACGCCGCAGGTCGAGCCGCGAGGAATTACGGTTTTCCGGAGCAATCACGCGAATCCGGTTGCCACCGGTCCAGAACCGGGTTGCCCGTTCCACTGCCTCCACGGCACTGTCACCCGACCACGGGATCAAGCGAATGTTGCCACCGCTGGCGGTTGTGTTCTCTGCTTCCAGGCGAGCAATCATCTCCTTGATCGCATCCATCTCCGATGAAGTTGCCCGCACGAACAACTTCATCGTGGTAATATCCGCTGTCACCTTGGGACCATCCGGATCGGGTGCTTCCGGGTCACCACCGAACATGTTGCCGATCATTGCCAGGGCCATCGTCGGATCCAGCGTTCGCAGCGAGATCACCTCGAAAATCGGGACGTCCCCTTCCAGCTCAGCAATCACCGCCTTGATTTTCATCTGCTCGCTGGGACGTGCAAAAGCAATAATCTTGTTGGTCGTCGGGTCCAGCGACATACGAACATCCGGCAAACCGGCAAGCATCGTCTGCAGTACCTCGTAAGTACTGGTGGGATCGGCGACCTGGATCGGGTGAGTCTGCAACTGCGGCTGCTCCACTGGACCGGTCTCTTCTATGCCTGCCAGTGGATCCTTGTCCATCCTCTTGACCAGGTCCGTGATGATCGCGATATTCTCTTCCGTTCCCGTCAGGAAGATGCGGGTTCCCAGCGGATCGATGCCAAAATTGATCCCCTCGGCGTTGTTGTCATCCTCGCCAAGACCCATCAGGATGCGAGCAACCGCCAGCACGTCCTCGGCCGGAATGAATTCCAGTTCCACCTCGGTAATTGTGCTTTCACCTATCACACGCGGCTTTTCTACCGCCTCGATAAGCGAGCGAATCGTCCGCAGACGACCCGCCGTCTCCTGCACCAGGATTTGCTTGGCAGCCGGGAATACGTAAATGGCTCCCGTCGGACCGATCAGCTTCTGTAGGTCCGCCTCGGCCTCCTCGGGTGTCATCTTGACCAGCTGGAAAAGCGTCTTGATCAGCTCATACTCGCCCCGGTCATCAAGCTCCGAAAGCGGCACGTACTCCACCAGAACGTCCGGGATGTCATCCTCGAGGTTAACCAGTGTGAGCAGCTGTCGTCGGCGAACCAGCGTGAAACCGCGCGTCAACAGCACGCCGTTCATCACGTCAATCGCCTCGCCCGGCGTGTAGAAATTCTTATCCGTGTAGTTGAAAGTCCCCGGAGGAGGACCGTCCATCTGCAGCGACAGGTCCGCCTGCTCTGCAAACCACTCGATCACGTCCTGCCAGGGAGTAAAGCTGAAGCTGAATCGCAGCTTGAGGTCGCCCTCGGGTGTCACAATCGCCTCGGAAGCGACCGTGGTCTTCATGGGCTTGTCATCGTCACCAGGCATCGGCTTGTCGTCACTCCCTGCCTCGGCAAGGTCGTCGGTAGTACCCAGCATTTCATGAAAGGTTACCTGCTGGTCCTCGCTGAGAACCGCTGCCAGCTGCTTTTGAACGTCCGCCAACTGGGCTGTTCGCTCCTCGGATTCTTCCGCCACGGATGCCTGAAGGTGCAGAACGATTAGTTCCTTTACCTTCTCCTGTTGTTCGTCATCCAGCACCACCGTGCCTGCGACCTGGGGTTCAACAAGAGCCAGCAGGCCACGCTGCCGAAGACGAAGCTGCTCTACCACGTCACGCTGCTTGACGTCCAGCAACAACTCCTTGGCAAGCCGCACCGAGTCAAACTGAAACAACTGCATCTTACCAGCCGCCTCAACCGCGTCGGTGTCCTCCAGGCTCTCTGCAAGCTCGGTCCCCTGGAC
>JAPYUD010000478.1:0-3183 GCA_029936215.1 Pirellulaceae bacterium
CAGTACAACAACGCCGTTGTGGACCTGCTGAATCTGGATCGCGATATCTTCGCCCTGCCAGAAAAGTTGATGCGGCGTTACACCAATTACTTTGATCCCGCCAGCGGGACCATGCCGGCGGTGGTTCGCGTCCAGAACCGGCCGCTTGGGAAGGATGTCGACAACGCACGGCAGGAGGGTTTCAGCGGCGTGGGAGCCTTCCCCCAGGACCTGCGAGCCGAGCATGGCTATGATAACCAGGCGGATCACCTCACGCTTTCCCCCCTGCTGATGGAGTCTTTCCTGCGGCTTAGCCACTCGATCGTGGAGAGCCGGGACCTGAGACGGGAGGAATGTGGGAGCTGGGACAGTTTTTTCACCCTGCCGACAAATAACCGAAGTGAGGATGTCAACCTCACCGCCCAGGTGAGGATCATCCGTGAAAGGCTCGGGCCCTTCCTGCGACGGGCCTTTCGGATGCCGGTCGACCCGAGCACGCTCGATCGATTCGTCGCCTTTGCCGAGAGGGAACTCCGGTCAGGTGCAAGTTTTACTGACACGATGAAAACGCTGGTGGGTGCCGCGATTGCCTCTCCAGATTTTCTCTATCTTTACACCACCGCCACTGTGAAAAAGAGCGGGCCAGGCCGTCGTCACACTTTTGATCTCGCCTCACGACTTTCCTTCTTTCTCTGGGGCAGCATTCCGGACGACACGCTGCTGGACCTGGCAGAAGCGGGCACGCTCGATGATCCCGCGGTGCTCAGCTCGCAGATCGACCGCATGCTTAATGACCGCAGGGTGATCCGTTTCTGTGACACTTTTCCGGGCCAGTGGCTGCAACTGGATCGCCTGATCTCGTCGATTCCCGACAAAGAGAAATTCCCCTACTTCTATTTTCAAAGCGCCTATCGATCCAGCATGCACATGATGCTCGAACCGCTGCTGTTGTTTGAAACGGTCTACTTGGAAGATCGCTCGGTGATGGACTTGCTGGACCCCGATTTTAGCTGGCAAAGCGATGTTCTTCGCGAGGCCTACCTGGGCCAGGTCAACAGGCGCGATGTCCAGGTTCTTACCTTCAAGAGAATTCCGATGACCGATCCCCGCTGGGGTGGCGTGGTTACCAACGCGGCCGTGTTGACCATGACCTCCTCTCCGGTACGCACCACGCCGATCACGCGAGGCGCCTGGCTCAACGCAGTGATTTTCAACGATCCACCAGAACCCCCTCCCGCAGATGTTCCCCCACTGCCGGAAGCGGATGCGGAAACCTTGGCAAAACTAACACTCCGAGAACGTTTTGAGGAGCATCGCAAACGAGCCGACTGCGCGGCCTGTCACCGCACGATCGATCCACTTGGTTTTGCACTGGAGAATTACGGTCCCACCGGGTTGTGGCGGGACAAGTATGAGAATGGGAGAAAGGTTGATCCCTCAGGGATCCTCTTTAACACCCACGAATTCACCACCGCCATCCAGTTCAAGGAGGTCCTGGTAAAGGAAAAACAGCGATTCCTCCGTGGGTTTGCAGCTCACCTGCTATCCTATTCGCTGGGCCGGGAGCTGGACGCTGCCGATGACGTCGCACTTGACAAAATAACGGCTCGCGCGATGGCCGGTGAAGAGAGTCTTCGCGAGCTCTTGAAAATGACCGCCCTGAGTGACCCCTTCCAAAACCGGGGAGTGAAGTAGATTGACCATGGGAAAGAGTGAGAGAATTCGACAAGCATCTCGCCGCAACTTCCTTGCCGGTTTTGGTGGTGTTGCACTGAGCCTCCCCTGGCTTGAGAGCATGGCCAGGGATCGTGGCGCAGAAAAAACGCCAGTCCGGCTTGCCTTTTTCTACCTCCCCAATGGGCTGATCAGAAAGGGTTTTTTCCCTGGCGAATCGGACCGGGAATTGCCAAAGTTTGCAAACCAGTTCAATGTCTGGCGATTCGACGAAAAAACGGCGCCGGTGGGAAGTCATCCGCTCACCTTCACGCCCACCCTCGCACCACTCCACCCGATGAGGGAAAAGATCTCCCTGATCACCGGCCTGGACAGGACATTCCAGAATGGAACCGATTCTCACGCCCAGGCGGCATCCTGCTACCTCACCAGCTGTGCACCCTACACGATTCCCAATTCCGCGTATCCTCTTTCCCGTACGCTCGATCACGTCGCTGCGGACACGATTGGCAAGGGAACCCCTTTTGCCACGCTTGAACTGAGCTGCAACGATGCAAAGGACAATATCGAATCAATCTACTTTGACAACATGTCATGGTATGGTCCGGGCCACGTTGCCCCGTCGATGCGTGACCCGCGGCAGGTCTATGACCGCCTCTTCAGCACCCGATCCAACACGCGTTACCGCAACATTACCGACCTTGTTCTCGGAAACGCAAGAAGCCTGGAAAAAACACTGGGCAAGGTCGACCGACAGAAATTCGCCGAGTATTTTGACTCGATCCGTTCGATCGAAACACGGATGGACAAGATGGACCTTCTGCGGGCAGATATTAACCGCTACAAGCCGGCACGCCCAAGCGATCATTTCCCTCGCAACGAATACATTCACATCATGGGGGACTTGATGGTCACGGCCCTCCAGGCAGGCCTCACCAACGTCAGCACGTTGATGATCGCGCCTGAGCGATGGACTACCACCAACAAGTACGAGGGGATCCTGGATCAACCACGCAGTCACCACGCCATGACCCACAACCAGGTGGCCTTTGTCGATGACCTGCTCAAGCTGGATCAATTCCACATCAGCGCCTTCGCTCGCCTGCTCGCACGGATGGACGACATCGAGGAAGCGAACGGGACGACCCTTCTGGATAACACGATTTTCACCCTGGGGGCGGGACTCGGTGACGGTGCCACGCATCAGTACAACGACCTGCCGGTCATCGTGGCCGGTGGAGGAGGGGGGAAACTCAAGCTGGGCCGCCACCTGCAGTGCGAACAGGGCACGCCGCTTGCCAACCTCTGGCTCACCCAGTTGCAGGCACTGGGAGCCGACATGAACGAGTACGCCGACAGCACCAGTACGGTCTCCTCCATCCTGGCTTAGCCCATCTCCGATGCCGCCGGATACAGCGATACATCATCTCTCCATCCTCGCTTGGAGTTTTCCATGAAACGCCTTCTTCTTTACACGCTCATCCTCTCGCTGGCGACGGCGGGCATTGCCCATGCTGAGCAGGCTCGACC
>JAPYUD010000479.1:0-3179 GCA_029936215.1 Pirellulaceae bacterium
CGGCCATATTGCGGATTCCAGCGACCTTGCAGCCCGATTGACACTCGATACGGTCCCGATCGCCCCTACCGCCCACCAACTCTCCCTCGATTCAGGACTCCCGCCACTTGAACATGCACTTTCCGACGGCGAGGATTTTGAGTTACTGCTGGCGGTCCCCGCTGACGATGCAGTTTCGCTCTTAGAGGAGCAGCCCCTGGAGTGTGGCCTGACCTCGATCGGGCACTTCATGGAAGGACGTGGCTTATCGGCCATCGATCGCGCGGGCACCCTGAAAAGCCTGGAACCAACCGGTTATCAACACGGCGCCTCGTACCAGGACTCCAACCCACCACCAGCACCCTGATCCATGCTCCAACTAAACCTCTATTCCCGTTCCCTGGCAGATACCGATTTCATCGGTAAATCCCTGTCCCGACATCTTCCCGATGGAATGACCGTCTCCCTGAATGGTCCCCTGGGATCTGGCAAAACGCGTCTGGTGCAGGCGATTGCAGCTGGATGTAATATCCCCGTCTCGCTCGTTCTCAGCCCAACTTTTGTCCTTTGCCGCCAGTACGAGGGAACTCGCTCAATCGCGCACCTGGACGCCTACAGGATCAAGGATGATGATGAGTTCTGGGAACTTGGTGTCGAAGAATATTTCGGGGCCACTGGCATCACCTTCGTGGAATGGGGAACCCGAGTACAAAACTGCCTCCCGCCATCCCGAATTGATATCTCCATCGCCATCATCGACAGCGACAAACGGCATTTCGATTTCTCCTCTGGCGATTCGGCCTTCCAGGGGTTTTTCGAGTGCCTGAAAAATGACTGCGAAGACCTGCTTGAAGAGGTCGTACCCTGACGTCATTCATTCCTACCCTTCAGCTCTGGACTCAAGAGGCAGGATAGTGACAATAGTGCCGCCTCCCTCTCTTTTTCCATCTCCCCGTTGAAGCAGAATGCCATGCCGTTAAAAACGGAATACCTTGGCTGGCAACATCCAATCCTTAACGGGGCGGCCGAATACCTCATCGACTGCTATTTCAAGCAGGGTCGCCTGGACCTGCACAACGTGCTCCTTGTGCTCCCCGGTGGCAGGGCGGGCCGCCAACTTCAGCAGACGTTAACGAAACATGCCGCAGATCATTCAATTCCCTACCTGGCCCCCACCACCACGACCATTGGTTCCCTCCCGGAGCGTCTCTACCGGCCACGTTTTCCCTTCGCTGACGAACTCACCCAATCGCTCGCGTGGGTCCGGGCGTTGCGGTCTATCGAGGAGAAGGATCTGGCTCTTCTTGCCCCGGGCCTGTCTGCTACCACCGAGGATTCCTACCTGCAGCGGTTTGCAGATTCCCTGGTCACGCTCCACCAGGAACTCACCGGTGAGTTATTGAGTTTTTCTCGTGTTCTTGAACTTTCATCCGAGATGCCTGGCTTTCCGGAAAGAGACCGCTGGGAAGCTCTCGTGCGACTGCAACACCAGTACCTCTCCCTTCTGGATTCCCTCAATCTCTGGGATCTCCAGACCGCGCGGATGCGGGCCGTACAACACGATGAATGTGTTGCTCCCGCGGAGATCATCCTGGTCGGCACCGCGGATATCAATGGCACTTTACGGGCCATGCTCGAGTCGATCGGATCCGCCGTCACCAGCCTCGTTTTCGCGCCCAAGAATGAGGCGCACCGATTCGACCCACTCGGCTGCCTGCTACCGGCGAAGTGGGAGGATGCTCCAACATCAATCTTGCCCGAACAGTTCCTCGTCGCCGATACCCCTGTTGATGAATCCCGCCTCCTGGCCCAAAAGGTTGCTTCCTTCCAGGGGGACTATGCGGCAAACCAGATCACCATTGGTATCCCCGACGAATCGATGGCGATTCCAATTACTCGGGAATTCCACCGCCACGAGGTGTCGGTGCGAAGTGTAGTCGACCGGTACGTTGGCCAGACAGCCCCTTTTCACTTGCTGGCATCCATCGGGGACTACCTCCAGCAGCGGGATTTCACCAGCCTCGCCCGTTTGCTCCGCCACAACGAGATTTGTCGATGGCTTTCCTTGCAAGGTATTTCACCATCCTGGCTGACCCAGCTCGATGACTATTACCAGGCTCACCTGCCAAGGGACCTGGACCACTGGATTGGCAATCCTGCAGAATCGGATATTGTCCGCGAGGCAGTCGAGTCGGTAAACGGTCTTTTGTCCGCGTTTGGAGACCAGCCGGAGAGTCTGGACCACTGGGCTGGCGTGATCTCGTCACTTCTGCAGGACATCCTCCAGGACCAATCTTATGACCAGGAGGTCATTGAGGACCGCCGCACGATCGAGGCCTTACGTACGATTCGTTCCATTCTCTCCTCGCTCACCCGGGTGCCAGTCGCACTGGCATCGAAGCTCAATGCCCACGAGGCGATTCGACTGGTCCTGCGAACAGCCGACCGCCAGGTAATTACTTCACCCTTTCACGCCGATGCGATTGAGTTGCTCGGCTGGCTCGAACTTCCTCTCGATACGGCTCCGGCAGTGATAGTCACTTCCTTTAATGATGGATTTGTTCCCAAGGCAGTCAACGCGGGGCTTTTTCTTCCGGATCGTTTTCGCCGGTTCCTGAACATCAACGACAACCGCCGGCGGCTGGCCCGCGATTCCTATGCGCTCTGCCTGCTGCAGGAATCCGGTAGGGACGTCACCTATATCTCCCGGCGACAGAATGCGAACGGGGACCCTCTTCAGCCAAGCCGCCTTGTCCTCCAGCTTGAGGGGGAGGATCTTGCCAGGCGAGTCCTTTCCTTTTGGAAACAGGCCCCGCCTGCTCCTCCTGTTGTTGGGGAGGAAAGTTTGGTAACCGCGTTCCAGGTCCCCAAACCCCAGAGTGCCCCCCCTTTGAAAAAGATGACCGTGACCGCTTTCCGGGATTACATCAATTGCCCCTACGGATTCTACCTTCGCCACGTTCTTGGTTTACGTGGCTCCGACGACACGGCTAACGAGATGGACGGCGCGGTCTTTGGCAACCTGCTTCACAACGTGTTGCGCGATTTTGGTGAGAACCCACTCAACAAGAGCACGGATACGGACGAAATTCGCCGTTTTCTTGCCGGCCGCCTGTCCGAACGGGCAGAGAGAATGTTTGGCACCCGACCACTGGCAACTGTCCAGGTTCAACTCCGGCAGGCCGAGGCAAGGCTCGATG
>JAPYUD010000480.1:0-3171 GCA_029936215.1 Pirellulaceae bacterium
TCACCGGGCAGCACATGTTTTGTCGGTGGGCCGACAACACGCAGTCCATCCTCGGTGGTTAATACCGGACTCAGGCTGACTGTTTTACGGGTTTCCCCGATCTGCTGCCAGGGAATCCAGATACTGTACGATGCCCCGATTTTTCCGATGCCAAGATGGCCAGGGAGTTGTTCCTTGGTAAAAACAAACTTCCGGTCGGGTCTGTTTTTCGGCTCCCAGCTTGGTTTATCCATATCACTGTCATCGTAAGCGAAAACCGAAAGACGTCCCTCGACCTTCGTGGGACGGTTCTTCTTATCGTAAAAGAACAATCGGCCGGTGAATCCCTGAGTCGGTTTTTCCCCAAGGGTCCTGACCATATCATGCGACCAGATAGCGACAATCCGTTCTGGCGTCGCATCCTCGTCGACCGGTGGCTGTGCCTCGATAAAAGGCCACGACCCAGACATCGTATACTTGGTGGTTGTGCAGCCAGCCAGCAGCATGCTGGAAAGGACAAGCCAAATGGGGAATGCTCGATACATCAGGATGTTTCCGTTGGGGGGGAGGAAAACAGAACGTCCGCAGCACTTTATTGCTGGACGTTAAAGGTCGGGATCGGTTGCTGATAGTTGGTGGGCTGGACCGGTGGCGCTGGAGGTGGCGGATTCGCCGCTGCCGGTTGTTGCTGGGTTCGAGGAAGGCGGACCGGCCGTGCGGCACTAGTTTTTGAATGAGCTGGATCCTGCCAGGTGCCGGGTAACACATTGAGCAGGTTACTGCCTGCCGTGGAGAACCCGTCATCTGATGTTCTGGTGCCCTTTGTTCCAGTCGGGTCCGAGTCCGGGAAGATCGTGGAGGTTTCCTCGCCTTCTCCCCAGAGCCCCCGGCCCGGCGAGAGGCCCGCATCGCCGTGAATTTCCAGGACGTCGCTCAGGCACCAGCTCATGCGATCGGACTCCACGTGCTTGAGCGAGTCCACGTCTTCATCACCGTCCAGGACATGAGGCGTCATAATGATCAACAACTCCGTTCGCTTCTCGGATTCCTGGTCGTAACGGAACAGTGGCCCCAGGTAGGGCAACGCCCCAAGGTAGGGAACTGCCCGCCGCCCCTTCGTCTTGCTCTTGGTGATCAGTCCCGCAAAGACCACGGTCTGGCCCGACTGTGCGCTGATCACCGTGTTTGCCGTGGTGGTGTTAATCTGGGGTGAAAGAACCGGTCCATCGTTTGTGATCGCCACCGGAATACCATCTTCCGGGTTGCCCACCTCGGATTTCTCCGCTCCCACTTCCATGATCACCAACCCATCGGGACTGACACGTGGACGAACGGTAAGCAAGAGCCCAACGTCCACATCCTCGGTATTATTCACCTGGCCCGTGTTGGTAATCGTCGATCCGGTAAGCCGTGGTACCCTGGCCCCGACCTGGACAAATGCTTCCACCCCATCGAGCGTCATGATCTGAGGCCGGCTGAGGATCTGTAAGCGGCCCGTATCGTGCAGGGCACGAAGAATGACGTTGATGGATTCATTCGCGGCCGAAAGGACCATTCCGCCATAGCCAAAGGTCGCACTGGTACGCCCAACTCCCAACGCGGACGTTGCCACACCGGCGAGAGTTTCACCGCTGGCAATCTGGGTTTGATCGACATTCGTTCCAAGAATCAGTCCGCGGTCCGCCAACAGGCTATCCTGTAACCCAAATTCGATTCCCATCTCACTGCCGTCGCTGAGTTCTACTTCCGCGATAACAACCTGGACCATGACCATTTTGAGACGGTAATCCAGGTCGTCGATGACCTTCATGATCTGCTCAAAGTAACGTGGCGTTGCACTGACAATCACGCTATTGGTAACCGGTTCGGCAACCACGATCACTTCGCGATCGATCTGTTCAAAGGGACTTACTGCCTGCGCTAACAGCAGCTGCTGCTGCACCAGTTGCCGCTGGGTATTGAGGAAGGTGCTGATCGCATTGGCCACGTCCGCCGCGGGTGCATTTTTTAGCCTGTAGACTTCCGTTCTCCTCGCTTCCACATCACTCTGGTCAAGACGCAACAGCAGCACCTCGACAACATCCAGGTCCGACCGCGAACCTGATGCGATGATACTATTTGTCCGCTGGTCCACGGCGAAGCGGATCGGTACCAGCGAGCTTTCGCCAGCCGCCGCGGCTGTGGAAGTAAGAGCACTGTTAAAAGCCGCCGAAGTCTGCGACTGCCCGGCGGTCACCTGCAAGCCAAACAATTCCTGCAAGAGGATCGTCAGGCTCGTTGCATCTCCATTTTCCAGCTGGAAGACCTTAATCTGTGCCTCGGCATTGGGAAGCTGATCAAGCTGGCGGATCAACTCCTCGATCAAGTCCATGCTCTTCGCTGGAGCCCGGACCACGAGTGCATTTACATTGGGGTCCGCGGTTACCGAGACACCACCTGGGATACCGGATTCGATCGTCCGGTTCCCTTCCTCGTCCACTGTCAGGATGGAGAGACGCGAAGACTGTCGAGTAACCTGGGCGCTAGTGCCACCCGCCGCACCACCTCCGCCAGCGGCACCTGCCCCACCGGGTGCTCCCGGGGCAACCCCGGTGATCGCCTCCTGAAGTACCGCTTGAAGATCATCAGCCAGGGCGTTTTCAAGCCGGAAGACACGCAACTGGTTTTCAGCCGCTGCACCCTCGATATCGAGTTCGTCGATCAGGTGAGAGATCTCGGCCATGTCTCGAGGACTTGCATTTATGATCAGCGAGTTGGTGCGGAAGTCAGCGAGTATTCGGGGACGTGTCCCCAGGCCTGGCCGGTCATCATCGCCTCCACCCGGGTCATCGGTAAAGAAGTCCCTGACTTGCGTCTCCGCATCCACTGCCGACATGTACTGGAGATGAAAAACCTTGAGCTGTGTGGAGGGTGCCACCGGCTGGTCCAGCTTATCGATCAGATCCATGATCGATGCCATACTCTCCTCACGACCGATCAGCAAAAGCGCGTTCGGCTTGTCGAGCGGTGTGATGTTGACGGGGCTGAGACGGGTTCCAAACACGTCATCATAAAGATCTTCTATCAACTCACTCAGAACGACACTGTTCACATGCTTCAAGGGGTGAATCAGGATCGTCGGCTGAGTGGTCCCCGTGATCGAATCAATCTGTTCAATCAAAAAAATGACCCTATAATTACTGAAGATTATAC
>JAPYUD010000481.1:0-3167 GCA_029936215.1 Pirellulaceae bacterium
GGACTTGAACCGCCGACACGCGGATTTTCAGTCCACTGCTCTACCAACTGAGCTACCTGACCCACGCCGCCTGGCAACGCTGTGCGTTACCAAAGTCACTAGGTTACACAAATCAAGTCTCTGTACAAGTCCATATCCGGACCCCCTGGGGCCCCGCGGCAGGGGATGTTTCAGAAACGGAAATGGCCAGTTATCCATGTGCTTTGAGAACTTCCCTCAGGGGCAGCAAAGGTCAGCGAGAGGCCAGCGTCGACTTTCCAGTCGATCGATAGCCAACAGGCAGAAAGGTGCTGCTGCCATTCCCGTTGTGGAGGTAGCAACTACTGATCCTGTAAGGACTTCGGTTGCTTGACAGTTTCCCGGGCGGCAAATATGATCAGTGAACAACTTTGCCCGTCTTGGGGTAGTATTTTGACTGCCCGAGTTACGTCTCTAGTAAACATTTTCAGATAAATCTGGGGTTGCAGCAGGACATTTCCCGGCAACGGCCAATAATGATCCTGGTGAGATCGGATTTAAACAGGAGCCCGTGACAGATGGAGCCATCGACAGGAAGATCGGTGAAACGACAGTTTCGCGTCCTGGTTTTGATGCTATTGAGCAGCGGAATGATTAGTGCGCTGCTTGTTTCCACTGCCAGTTCGTTTGAACCGGATGATCCGGTCGTTCGCAAAATGGCAGACCGGGGAGTGAGTTTTCTTCGCTCCTATAAGAAGAACTCCAAGGGGGGGGATCACATGGGGCACATCGGTGGCCGTGTTCTCCGGGCGCTGGCCATCTACAAGTACATGGATGTCTACAGCATCCCCGGATCCAAGAATGACTCGGTGGTGGCAGCTGCCCTGACAGAGGCCCAGGCATGGGCCAGCGACAAGGCAGGGCTTGCGCAGGAGAGCGACTGTTATGACCTCTCGGTGGTAATGATCTTCCTGCTGGAGATCGATGGCAGCCAGTACCGGTCCCAGATTCAGAACCTGCTGGATGAACTCATGCGCCGGCAAAGTGAACATGGTTCCTGGTCGTACCTGGGGGAGGGTGAGGGAGGACACGGGGACACGTCGCAGACGCAGTACGTGGTCCTGGCTCTCTGGACCGCACAGAAACAGGGTCTTTCCGTGGAAATCGAGAAGGTTGCTTCCGCCTGTAACTGGTTGCTGCGAACACAGGACATCAGTGGGAGCTGGGGTTATCATGGTGACGATCCGGGGAGCTTCACCCGCAAGGACCAGATGGTCAAGCCAGGTTCGACGAAGTCGAACTTCAATGATGCCCATTCTGATGCGGCCTGTGGTTTGAGCAGTCTCTACATCACGGCCGGCATGTTGCAGTTCGTGAAGAATGAGCCTCCCAAGAAACTGGACGTAAAAAAGACCGTTGGAGGGGGAGCGGTCAAGCTCAAGGAGGATCCCGAAAAGAAAGGCCTCAAGCCGCTTACCAACAGTGTACCGGTGCCGATCCTGACCAAGGGACTGGCTGACGGGGATGGCTGGTTTCAGAAAAACTACAGCATGGAGAGTACCGGAACGGACTTCCTCAACCTTACCAGCATTCGGCAGAAGGTCGTTCGCTGGCCTTACTATTACCTCTATGTTTTTGAGCGTTACAATACCTTTCGCGACCTCGCCGCGGGTCGCGATGAGAAGAGTCCCAAGTGGTACAACGATGGGGTTGGTTACCTGCGATCGAAGCAGAACGAGGATGGATCGTGGGACGTGAGCAAGGGTGGCCCGGTAGCCAATACCGCTTTCAGCGTCTTTTTCCTGATCCGGAGTACCCGCAAGAGTGTGGCGAATTTCGACCAGGATACGACGTTCCAGGGGGGCAAGGATTTGCCCACCGATGTCGCCAATGCCCGGCTGGACGGGGCGAAGGTGGTGGGAACCCAGATCAGTGGGGATATTGATGCAATCCTGGCGATGCTGGAAGATCCGGACGGTCCCACTTTTGATTCCCAGGCGGAGTTGCCGCCCGAGTTGAAACTGGATTCGGACGCCACGAAACGCAAGGCGCAGGTGGAGAAGCTCAAGGCGCTGGTTTCGGCTCCCTCGCACAAGGCCCGTCGTATTGCGGTCCGAAACCTGGCCCGGGCCGAGAGGCTCAATGCAGTTCCCTTGCTGCTCTATGCCCTCACCGACCCGGACGTCTCGGTGATGCGTGAATCCCGGGATGCACTGCGATTTCTTAGCCGCCGAATAGACGGGTTTGGTTTGCCAGATAACCCGACCCCAGAAGAAAAATCCCAGGCTTACGACAAGTGGTTGAAGTGGTTCCGGAGTGTTCGGCCGGATGTCGACCTGGATGAGGTCCTTGTCAGCCCGGGCTCGTAGATAGCCAGGTGAGAGTGTTTTTTCATGGCAACAACGACAGCGAATGAATTCGAGCTTCCCCAGGTGGAAGAAGGGGATTTGCTTCAGGTCACCTCCTATGACCGTGTGGCAAGCCTGATCATTGCTATCAACGTGTTCATGGGTTTTACCGTCATGTTGATGGTGGTGATGTGGCTCAGCAGTGTTATCCGTTTTGAGCACGAGGGAGTGAAGGTCCTGATCCTCGAGCCGCGGGGCCGCGGAGACCACGCCAAGGGTTACGAACGAGACGTGGAAGAACCGGGTGTGGAAGAGGTGATGGAATTTATTGAGCCGCAGATCGAGGAGACGTTCGAAGCGGTCACCGACGCGGTCACATCCACTGCCGCCTCGCTGGTGGCACTCAATACCGGCGCCACGGCCACCGCACATGGTTCCGGAATGGGAGATAGCCGTGAGGCGGGGCCCGGTGGTGACGGGGATCTGGACGTGATCCCGCGGGTCGAACGCTGGCGGATCAAACTGACCGAATCAAGCGTGGACGGCTTTGCCCGCCTGCTCGATTCGATGGAGATTGAGATCGGGGCCCTCGGGGGTGGTATCAAGTCTGTCGATTATGCAAACAACCTCTCCGGTTCGATCAAGAAGCGATCGGTCGAAGGCGGCAAGCACGAGAAACGCCTGTTCTGTGCTCCCACCGACAAGAAGTCAGAGCTCTGGACTCGTCAGTTGCTTGCCAAGGCAAGTGTCCAGACCCAGGGGCGAGTGATGCTGCACTTTTATTCCGCCAAGGCGGAGAACTTGCTGGCGGTCGCTGAGAATGAAGCCCTGCAAAAGGCAGGCAAACGGCTTGACGAGATT
>JAPYUD010000482.1:0-3149 GCA_029936215.1 Pirellulaceae bacterium
GTGCTGGATGATTGGCCTGTCATGGACAACGGCGTCGAGTTGCCCCTCCCCCAGGGCGAAAAGCGCCTGCTTCAGGTCTGGGAAACCACGGGCAACGATTCCCTGGCGTCGCAAAAGAGTGATCGGGTGTTCCCCTTCGACTGCACCGACTTGCGCACGTGCCAGATCCGTGGTTCCATTGATGTGAGAACCTAGCTTCTGGTTTGTAAGTGAAGAGGCAACAGTGGCTGTAAAAATGGAGATCATCAGGACTCCGAGGAACATCCATGTCATGCCGAGCAACCGTCCGGCGACGGTGCGAGGGACCGTGTCCCCATAACCGACACCGGTCATGGTAACGGCGGCCCACCAGATTCCCTGGCCAATTCCCCGAATTGGATTGCGGGGAAAATCTGGGTTCTTTTTCATTTCAACCAACCAGACCACGGTTCCGATGAATAACAGGACAACGCCGAGTGTTACCACGACGTCGACCAACCAGGAATTGAAGAACAGTAGCAGGGTATCGAGCAACCCGGCTCGTTCACCCCGAATGGCGACGCTGACACTTGAATTGAACATCGTGTTGGAAAAGTCCACGCGGTCTAGCCGGTCGGTGGTCATCGTGATTGCGGCGATCGCCAGGTCAATCTCATTCTGTTCGCAGGCCTGGATCAATTCGTTCGTATTGGAGAACTCGATGAATTGAAAGTCAACTTCAATGATCCGGGCGATTTCCTCCCAGAGGTCGATGCTGATACCGGTATACTCGCCGTCTGGACTCGTGATCACAAAAGGGGAGACTGGCTTGATGCCGACTCGAACCTGGGTGTCCTGTGCATCAAGCTGGGACGGTAGAAGTGACAACAAGAGCCCGGTCATCAGCAGGATACCGGGACCTCGCCGTTTATGGCCAATGTAATTGCTGCCCCTGGGTCCCATGCCATTCCTGATCATAGCCATTCCGTTTCCACTAGGGATTATCAGGTTCGGTGTCTGGAGGTCCAGGATCTTCTCCCTGGCTCTCTTTCCACTTGTGAACTGCCTCGTCACGCAAGCTGACATGCTCGTCTTCCTCGTCGATAATCTCGCGACCGGCGATTGCCTCCAGAACATCCTCGTCAGTGACGATTCCAAGTTCTTCACCGAACTCGTTAACCACCAGCAGGATCTTGTCACGGTTCTCGATCAGGATCTGCATCGCGCCATAGACCGGTGAGGTCTCGTTGACTGTACGGATGGGCCTTGATATCGAAGTCAGTAGTTTTTCGCCATCCCCTTCCAGCTGGGTTTCCAGGAGGTCGGTATAGAGCAGGTAAGTGCGTATCGTGTGACTCTCCCGAGTAAGTGGAATGCGTGAGTGGTGAATAGGCATCTCCCGCTCGACCGCTTCTGCGACCGTCGACTCCTCGGCAAGGGTGACAAGCACCGTGGTGGGCGTCATGATCTCGGAGACCTTGATCTTCTGGAGCTGCAACAGGTTTTGCACCATCTCGGATTCATCGTCTTCGAGCTGTCCTTGTTTTTCTGCCAGGCGGGTTATCGCGATCAATTCCCTGCGGGAAAAACTTCCCTGTTCCGCCTCTCCAAACAGCAGGGTGGAAAATCGCTGGAGTGCGACCACGATGGGGAATAGCAGGATCGAGAGCCAGCGAATGAGAATGGCACTTTTGCCGGCCAGCGGTCGGCAGTAGCGGGCACCAAGTGTCTTGGGGATCACTTCCGAGAGAACCAGTACAAGGAGGGTCAGCAGGGCAGAGGCGAGTCCCAGGTACCGATCCCCAAACTTGTCGGCAACTTCGGCCCCGACGCCGGCTGCGCCGACGGTATGGGCGATCGTATTAAGCGTGAGAATCGCCGAGAGGGACCGGTCCAGGTCCTCTCGCAGTTTCTTCAATACCAAACCGGACCGTGATCCGGAGTCGATCATCACCTGGACATGGCCAGGCCCCACCGAGAGCAGGACCGCTTCGAGGATCGAGCAGAGAAAGGAGACTCCCAGTGCAAGAGTAAGATATGACAGCATCGGGGTGAGGTCCGCGGCAGTGCGGTAACTGCCTGTGGGATCATTTCCATCGGCTGCCATCACCACGGTCGGGGTGAGCAGGATTGCCAGCAGGCAGGGCAGGGTGAGAAGGGCTCGCCGCGTCATAAGAACACGTCCAGGCTATCGAGAAGGAAAAACTTGTTTCTCCATGATAAGGAAGTTGCCCGATTGGTGGTATCTCTGCAAGAATAGCCGGGCGGCATCTCTTCTGTGAGGAACTTGTGGTTATGGAAAACCGACTGCCATGATTCGCCGGATCACTTTGATCAATTTCATGTCTCACGAGCACACCGTGCTGGACCTGTCTGATGGTGTGAATGTACTGCTCGGGCCAAATAACTGTGGCAAGTCCGCGATTGTCGAAGCGATACGTGCCGTGAGTGAAAACTCGCGGGGGAGTTACATGATTCGTCATGGCGAGTCGGAGTGCCAGGTCATCATCGAGACTGGCGAGGGAGATGTGATCCACTGGCGGCGGAAGAAACAGAGCGCGTCGTATGTGATCAATGGCGAAGAGATCCATCGCGGTCGTGTGCCCGACGAACTGGACTCACTGTTAAGGATGTCACAGGTCGAGGTTCGGGATGGCAACGAGAGTTTTAATGTCCACCTCGGTGAACAGAAGACACCGATCTTCCTGGTTGACGAGCCTGGCAGCAAGGTCGCCACGTTTTTCGCTTCTGCTTCCGATGCCCACTACCTGGTCCAAATGCAGGAACAGCACCGTCAGAATGTTCGCGAAAAGAAAAATCTGCAGGGCACGCTCCAGGAGCAGGTCACCAGGAACGATGCCACGCTCAAGAAATACAGGCCACTGGTTGCGATTGAAAAACAGCTGGTTGAATTTCGTGACCGACGGGGAAAACTGGTTGCGGATTCGGAGGGGAATCGACAGCAGAGGTTCCAGCTGGAGGAACTCAGGGGAAAGCAGGAGGAGCGTGAAAGGTTACAACAGTCAAAACAGTTGCTTGAATCCCTTCAATCGCCGCCGCTGGCGTTTCCGGTGTTGGAACTCTCAGGCGGCTTGAACGAACTGGGTAAGCGGGCCGCGGAAATGGAATTGCGGACCCAGCGGATGAGTGTTCTCGAGCAACTCAGACAACCACCGGAGATGGAGGACCTG
>JAPYUD010000483.1:0-3135 GCA_029936215.1 Pirellulaceae bacterium
GCATATTAACAGCCATCCTTGGCGTCGCGCTAACCTGGCTGGTTGTCGCCAGCGGCAACAGCAGCGATGGATTTCAGGCCGAGCCAATCTTGTCTTACCAGACACTCTGGACGGGATTCGTCTATAGCCTGGGAATCTGCTGGCTTGGTTCGCTGGGCGGCCTCTGGCTGATGTTCTCCAGTCAGCAGGAGCGCAAGCTCGGTTTTATCTCCCTGGCATGCGGGAGCGGATTGCTGGGGATTGCCAGTTTTCTGCTGATTACCAATTCCGAGTCGCTCTACCTTGGGGATGCTGGCATGCGGATCCTCTGGCAGCTGATCCAGGGAGGGGCGGCAGGCCTCGTCCTGCTCTCCGGCTGCATTCTGCTTTTCCGGCGACGTGGTGGTATCGTCCTGATTCACAGCGGCATCGGACTGATGATGCTCGGTGAGTTGCTGGTCGGCACCTTTGCCGTGGAACAACAGGTCTCGCTGCGAGAAGGGGAGACCCTCAATTACGCGATGGACACCCGTTCCACCGAGCTGGCCATCGTGGATCCCTCGCCGGAGGCAGGGGATGACGTGACAGTTATCCCCCTCTGGGTCAAGGGGCGGAACTCGCAGTACCTTTCCCAGAAGGTGATTCACGACCAGGCCCTCCCTTTTGATATCGAGATCCTGGACTATTACAAGAATGCGAACCTGATCGACGTCGACCCGGAAAAAAAAGACCAGCCACGGAACCCGGCCACCGGGGGAATTGGCAGGCGAGTCATTGCCCAACCGGTACGTGCCAGTAGTGGTGCGGATTCGGACGGCACGATTGACCTGGCAGCTGCCTACATCAAGCTGACCGAGAAGGGGAGCGGGGCGCGGATCGGCACCTTCCTGCTGGCACAGCACCTGGCAATGCAGGACCTGGCCGAGGAGGTCCAACTGGACGGAAAAACCTACCAGCTCTTCCTGCGGTTTGAACGGGATTACAAGGACTACCAGCTGCGTCTGCATGACGTCGTCAAGGAAGACTACGCCGGCACCGACGTGCCTCGCCATTATGCCTCAGACATGAACATCCTCGACCCGGGCCGCAACATCGACCGGGATGTGAAGGTCTGGATGAACAACCCGGTGCGCTATGCCGGCGAGACGTTTTACCAGAGCGGGTACCGGAAAATGCCTCCCGGGCCGACAGGCAAGGAAATCGAGGTCTCGACGATCCAGATCGTGGAAAACACGGGCTGGATGATCCCTTACGTCAGCTGCATGCTGGTGATGATTGGGCTGATGGCACACTTTACCGGCACCCTCGCTCGTTTCCTCCGGCGAACGCTGCGGACCAACCAGAAAACAGAGGAGGCGGACGTTTCCACATCCACCGGCTCCAACACGTCGGATGCTCCTCCCTGGATTGCCCGCTATTTTCCGATCCTTGTCGTGCTGGTGCTTGGTGGTTACTTGCTGAGCAAGGCACGGACACCGGCTGCGGGAGAGGATCAAGCCGCTTCTCAATACAACTTTGGCACCTTGCCAATTGTCTTTGAGGGTCGGGTCAAGCCGTACGATACGCTGGCCAGGAACAGCCTCCGCGTGATTTCCGGCAAGGAGACGTTTGTCGACAGTGAGGGCGAGAAGCAGCCGGCAATCCGCTGGCTTCTGAATGTCATCAGTGATCCCGATTCGGAAAGGACGCGGAGTTACCAGGTCTTCAAGATTGATCACCCCGAACTGGTGATGAACCTCTTTGACCTTACGCGGCGAAAGGGTGGGCGTTACTCGATCGAGGAACTGGAACCCCGGCTCGACAAGTTTCAGCAGCAGGTCCAGCAGGCCCGCGAGCAGCCTGCCGAGGAGCTTAACAGTTTCCAGCGAAAGGTCATCGAGCTCTCGACCAAGCTGATGATCTACGTCCGCCTTCGTGACAGCCATTTCCGACCGCCGACGGATCTTTCGCCCGACCAGGCAGGACGCATGTTGCTGGCCCTGGACCAGTTCCAACAGCGGGATGTACCGCTCACCATCCCCGGCCAGGGCGCCGGAGAGCCCTGGCAGTCGTTCAGCATGGCACATGCCCGGCTTTACGTGCATGAGCTGGCAGAGCAGCTTGAGGCCAACAGCACCTCGGCACTTGCCGCCTCACTGGCCCGCAGCTCGGTGACGGACGCCGACCTGATCCGAGATTTTTACCGCCGGCAGGGGATGGAGGCTCCCGGAGACGCGGAGATCGCCAGGATTTTCAGCCAGATGCCGGCAGACGTGAAGCAGACGTTTGCCACGATGAAGGAATCGGAAACAGCCCAGATGCGGCAGCTGCTGGAAAAGGCGATTGACACGATCACCGGCCCGGGGGGACTGGAGACTCCTGCCAGCCCCTATATTACTGCCCTGTCCGAGGCGCTCGACAGCTACAAGAAGGGGGAGCACTTCGACGAGGCTGTCGCCCAGTGTCAATCACTGATCGAGCAGCGTGAAGAGGGAGAATTCAGAACGGGAAAAGTCGGCTTCGAGACTTTCTTCAATAACTTCGCGCCTTTTTACTATTGTTATGTCCTCTACATTATCGCCTTTGTACTGGTGGCACTCTCCTGGCTGACCTGGACCCGAACACTGAACCGGACGGCCTTCTGGCTGATGACTTTTACCCTGGTCGTTCATACCTATGCTCTTGTCAGCCGGGTCTACATCTCCGAACGGCCCCCGGTTACCAATCTCTATTCCTCGGCCGTCTTTATCGGCTGGGCCTGCGTTATCTTTGGCCTCTTGCAGGAATGGATCTCCCGGACCGGGGTCGGCAATATCGTCGCCTCCGCCGCCGGCGTGAGCACGCTTCTTATCGGGCATTACCTGGCCGGGGATGGCGACACTTTCAAGGTGCTGCAGGCAGTGCTGGATACCACCTTCTGGCTCTCCACCCACGTGGTCTGTGTCACGCTCGGCTACGCTACCACCTTCGTGGCCGGGGGACTGGGAATCATCTATATCCTCCGCGGCGTACTGACCCCCTCGCTCAACTCCACGGCGGGTAAGCAACTTTCCCGGATGATCTACGGGACCACCTGTTTTGCCCTCTTCTTCAGCTTCGTCGGCACGGTCCTGGGAGGACTCTGGGCGGATGATTCCTGGGGTCGTTTCTGGGGCTGGGACCCCAAGGAAAACGGCG